>QHXC01000238.1 GCA_003222815.1 Acidobacteriota bacterium
AAGTCCGGCACCGACGCAAAGTTGATCGCGCTGACCGGCATCACGCACTTCGAAACGTACCGCTTCGTGGACGGGCTGCGGCAGGCGGTCCCGTGGTTAAGGGAGATCTGGAAATAGGAGAAAATCGGGAGATGCAATGGCCCCGGGGGGCTTTGCACAAAAAGTCGGCAACGGCCACGCAGCTAGATCTGAAATCTGCAAGCGCCAATCGTCAGGTACGCAACAAAGATGTGCAACATCCTCAGCAATTGCTTTGGCTGATTGCACATGGCTGTTAGACATTGGCGATCGGCGAATGCGAATCGCCGATGTTCGGAAACCAGCAAGTGACTTTTTGTGCAATGGCCCCGGAAGAATGATCCGTTGCACTCAGCCATTCATCGCGCCAGCGGATTGGGACGAAACTGAATTTTGACGGCCCTCGGCCGGTTCTCGCTGCCGCCTTCGAGATGGAAATTGGTTCTGCTGCCATAGGTCGACCACAGTTCCTTACCTTTCCACCCGGCATTCGGATCGTCGATGCGCCCATCAACATTCTTGGCGAAGAAGCCCATGGGATAAGGAACGGTGAAATTGACGAGCTTGCCGGCCACCAGAGCCAGTATCGAGCTATTGAGGTTACCCATCACGATCGGCACGTCACGGCCCAGGCCGAACGTGTCGAACCGATCAACCCAGGTGTAGTAGCTCGCCTCAGCGCTGCCCGGATCCGGCACATCTTTCAATTGCGGTCCAGGCAGCGGATAGAACGTCCAGCCCTCGGGGCAATGCTTTCCTGTGGCGGTCGGCCCGTTGAGGACCTTGCACTTGCGGCGATCGAAGCGTCCGAGATGCCCGCTGGCCAGCGACACCCAATACACGCCGTCGCTGGCGACGTCTCCGCCGCGTGGCCCGAAGCCCGGTAGCGGCGGCTCGTAAATTTCCGTGAGCGCAGTGTGTGTCGGGTCGGCTCCGGGCGCGACCCGAACCACAGAACCAGGGTATCCCACGACTGTTCCCCAGACGGAGCCGTCAGCCGGACTCACCGCGACGGCGTAGAGGTTGACCAGGATCCGCTTGTCCTTCGCAGGATCGACGGGCTGATCGGGTTCCACGTATTCATCGCGCTTACCATTGCCGTTGGTGTCGACGATGAACGGCGTCCATCCTTGCGACTTCACCTCGTCGCCGGTCTCCTCGAACATCTTTCTGTTGAGCCAGCCGATGACGCCGGGACCGCCGATCCCGGCGCTGGTCCACAGCGTCTGATTCGCGTCTGCAGCGAAGTTGAGGTGGTGCGTGGGGAAGCACGTGGAGATCAGCGTGAACTTCCCGGTTGCCGGATCGTACATCGACAGATGGCGGTTCGATTCCAGGATCGGAAACGCTTTTGCCGACGGGTGATCCGATCCTTGCTTGCAAAAGTCCGGGTTGGCATGAGCACGAATCCGGGGCGTGAACCAGAGTCTGCCTTTTTCGTCGAACATGACGTTATGAGTCGTGGTCTGGCTGTCCCAGATGGGTTGGGAGCCCCAGTAGGGTGAGAGCCCTATCGGATTGGTCTTCACATTTGGCGTGTTCGGATCGCGCACGGGATGCTTGACCTCGCTCGCCGTGTGCGTTTTCGGGTCAAGGATGGGGATGAAATCCGTACTGTCCTCGGGCGAGCCGTAAATCTTGCCATTGGCGTTTACTCTCGGATTGCGGCGATCCGTTGAGATTGCATCATGCAGATATGTCGTCGTGTGTCCCCATTCCCACGTCGTAATCACGACATTGCGCTCGATTCCCTGCGGCCGCTCGGGCTTGGCGAACGGCAGCTCGCCGCCCGCGATGCGATCGGTCCAGTTCCCGAACAGGTTGAGCGCGTACTCGGTGTCCAGCCGCGTGATGTCGCGGGCCATGAGATTCATCGCGCTGCCGGCTTGAAGACGCTTCGCCCAGGCTTCAGCCGAGGTTTTGAAATTGCCGAGTTCCTTGTGGATCGCGCGCATTCCCGGGGTCCCGAGCGGGTGGCAGGATTGGCAGGCCCCGGTCTTCACGATATTCAGCCATTCGCCCTGACTCTTGATTTTCTCCAACGGGAACTCGCTCTTGGGCGGCACCTTCAACAGCGAAAACCAGTAAACCGGCGGATAGTATTGCGCCGCCGCCGCGGCATTCGGTGCAGGCACCGCGGTCAGGTTCAGCATTCTGCCGGGCGGCGTTTGAACTTTGGGCGAGTCCACCAGGCCGTAGCCGCGCACCCAAACCATGTAATTCGCTCTGGGAAGATCCGGGATAACGTATCGTCCTCGATCGTCGGTAACGACGATCTTGGCGAATTTGGCCGGACGGTCGGCTGTTTCCGCGATAACCCAGACGCCGGCCTCCGGACCATTCGCTCCGGACACCGCACCAACAATATCGTTGCCGCTGACGCGGATTGCAGGGTCGGTATTCTGTTGAGCGTGCATCCGCGCCAGCGGAACATTCAAAAATGCCGCGATAACGATCGTTGCTACGCCTGAGTACAGTGCCTTCGCGCTCACGTCGTAATTCCCTCCCGAATCGGATTGATGGACTTTTGAGATTACATCACTTCCTGCGCCGCCCGCCTGGCGGTTCAACGTATATCCAAATATTTTTGGAGTCAAGGAATCCTCCCGGCTGGGAAATTGGGGACGTAGCCCTATGTCCCCAATTTCCATTTTGCGTTCAGTTCAGATTCGGTTTATATTCGATGAGACATTGATGAGCAAGCAGTGAAACCAATGCGCAATCACACCGTGACATTTTCGACCTCAGGCGCCGTCGGCGGATACCGATGGCGATATGGGCGGGCGCATTAGGTCCTAACTGAATTGCCCGCTCGAAGGCGAGCGGGCACCCTTCAAAGTTTCCCTTCTCACTCCTTCCCGTTCGTCGTCGACGCGGCTTATTGGCGGACGGAATGATTTCGAAATATCGATTAATCTGGCAACTGATGCAGGGAGAACGCCTGCGATATGGGGTGGCTATTGCGGCGCTCCTGCTCGCTTCGTGTTTTCTGTATCTCGTTCCCATTGTTTCCTCGGTGGTGCTCGACGTCATCATCTCGGACAACCGTCCCGGTGCGTCTCCATTCCTTTCGCTGGCGCTCGAATGGATCGGCGGGCGCGATCTCCTACGCGCCAACCTGTGGATTGCGATTGTCCGCGGGATCGCCTGTACGATCAGCTGCAACACCTTCCCTGTTCGTACTACGACCGCGCGGAAACCGGGGACCTGATACAGCGGTGCACGTCCGATGTGGAGACCGTTCGTCAGTTCCTGATCAACCAGGTCGTCGAGATCGGCCGTGCGGTCCTGATGTTGCTGGTTCCGCTGCCGCTGATGTTCGCCATTGATGCCCGCATGACCGGAATTTCGTTGATCCTCATTCTGCCCATCGCCGGTTTCTCAGTGGTGTTCTTTCAGAAAGTGCGGAACCGGTTCGAGGCGGTGGATAAAGCAGAGGGGCGCCTCACGAGCGCCTTGCAGGAGAACCTCACCGGCATTCGTGTTGTGCGCGCATTCGCGCGGCAGCAATACGAGATTCAGAAGTTCTCTCGACGCAACGGCGAGCACAGAGATCTGGATTATCGGCTTTACTGGCTGCTCGCCGGCTTCTGGTCGACGTCGGATCTTCTATGTATGGCGCAGATCGCGCTCGTCGTCTTCACCGGCGGATCATGGCTCGCCAGCGGAAGCCTGGGAGTCGGCAGCTTCTTCTTTTTCCTGTCCGCGGTGAACATGTTCCTCTGGCCAGTGCGCATGATGGGAAGAATCTTGACGGAGCTTGGCAAAGCGACCGTAGCGATCGGAAGAATTCAGGACATTCTCGGACATGCCCGTGAAAGCATCCCGGCAACCACGGCCACCGTTGAGCCGGCAGCCGGAGTGCGCGGTGAGATCGTGTTCGCCGATGTGACATTCTCACATCGCGATAGTACGGCCGCGCTCGAAAACGTCTCATTCCGTGTCACACCCGGAAGCACGCTGGCCTTGCTGGGTCCTTCGGGTTCGGGAAAGTCCACGATCGTCAATCTACTGCTCCGGCTTTACGACCCCGGCCGTGGCGTTATCGAAATGGACGGGCGCGACATTGCGACCCTGGACCGCAAGGAAGTCCGCCGCCAAATCTCGGTAGTGATGCAGGAGCCTTTTCTGTATTTAAAGACCATTCGCGAGAACCTGGCGGTAGGCCGTCCTGCAGCGACCCACGAAGAGATCGCCGAAGCGTCCGTCACGGCCTCGGTGCACGAAACGATTCTGCAGTTCGAACACGGTTATGAAACCCTCGTCGGCGAACGGGGTATCACGCTTTCCGGAGGACAACGGCAGCGCGTCGCACTGGCGCGTGCGTTGCTAAAGGAGCCCGTGATTCTGATTCTGGATGATGCTTTGAGTGCGGTCGATACCGAAACGGAGTCCTTTATCCTCGAGGCTCTCCAAAGCCGTCGAGGACGCCACACCACGATCGTGATCGCACACCGTCTCTCCACATTGATGCATGCCGATGAGATCCTCGTATTCGATCGCGGCCGCATCATTCAGCGCGGGACGCACAACGATTTGAAAGAAGAACCGGGACTGTATCGCCGGATCTGGAAGATTCAGAACGCTCACGAAGAGCAGCTCCGCCACGATTTACGCGCGAGCGCCAACAGCATTGGAAGGGAGAACGCGTGACCTCTTATCAAGATGACGACGACCTGCAACACAGCCACCTGGACGCCGCTCTGTGGCGCCGTATGCTCGCTCATGCTCGGCCTTATCGGCGTTCGCTCGTGGGGCTCGGTTTTGCGGGGATGACCGTCGCGGTATGCGACGTCCTGCTACCCCGCGTCACTGGCGCTGTCATTGACAGCACAGTCTCCGGCGCTGGCCGCAGCATCGGGACTTACGGCGCATTCTACCTGGCACTCGTCGTGCTGCTGGCGCTCATGGTTTGGTTCTTTATAGTCATGGCAGGAGTCACTGCAACTGGCCTGGCCTACGATCTTCGCCGCCTTGCATTCGCGCGCCTTCAGGAGCTTTCGTTTTCATTCTACGATCATCGGCCAGTCGGCTGGCTGATGGCCCGATTGACGACGGACTGCGACCGTATCTCTTCAGTACTTCCCTGGACGTTGCTGGATGCCGTCTGGGGTTGTTTTCTGCTCTCTGGAATCACGGCCATGATGCTCTGGATGAATTGGAAATTGGCACTGGTCGTTCTCAGCATCGTCCCGCCGCTGTCGATCGCAACTGCGATTTATCAGAAGAAGCTCATTCGTACTCAGCGGCTGGCTCGCAAGACGAACTCGAAGATTACTGCGGGTTTCAATGAGGGAATTGCTGGAGTTCGAACTACGAAGGCGTTCGTCCGTGAGGAAGAGAACCTGAAGGAATTTCAGACGCTCACTGCCGAAATGTTTGATTATTCGCTTCGCAATTCTTTGCATGCGGCCGTCTATCTCCCGATCGTGATGTCTCTCGGCGCAGCGGGTGTGGGTCTGGCCGTCTGGCGAGGAGGCTTGCTTGCGGTGGGCGGCGATCTTGCGCTCGGAGACCTTTTTGTATTCATGCAGTACGCCGGTCTTTTCCACATTCCAATTCAGGAAATGGCTCAGCGTTTCACCGGGCTTCAGGCGGCCCAGGCGTCGGCGGAGCGGCTGCAGAGTCTTCTGGATACTGAACCGGAGATCCGCGACTCCGAAGACGTTCACGACGTTATCGGGAGGATCCGCGAGATCGTCTTCGATAAGGTGCATTTCGCCTATAAAGAAGGAGGACCGGTTCTCACGGACCTCAATATACGAATCAGGGCCGGCGAATGCATCGCCCTCATCGGTGAGACCGGAAGCGGCAAGAGCACGATCGTCAAAGTTCTCTGCCGCTTCTACGAACCCACGCAGGGCCGCATTTTGATTGATGGGGTGGATTATCGAAATCTCCCCCTGCACTGGCTGCAATCCAACCTGGGAATGGTGTTGCAGGAACCGCACCTGTTCAGCGGAACCATTCGCGAAAACATTCGGTATGGGCGGCTGGATGCTACAGACGCGGAGGTCGAAAGCGTCGCGCGGCAGGTGGGCGCTGCGGCTTTTATCGCGAGCCTGCCGGGGGGATACGATACAGAGGTGGGCGAAAGCGGCAATCGCCTGTCCACCGGCCAAAAACAACTCATCACGTTGGCGCGTGCGCTGCTTGCGGATCCGCAGATCCTCGTGCTCGATGAAGCCACGTCATCTGTGGATACCGAAACCGAGCGGCAGATTCAAATGGGAATCGATGTCGTCCTCAAGGGACGGATCAGTCTGATCATTGCGCATCGGCTTTCAACAATCCGCCGTGCCGAGCGAATTCTCGTCATCGATCGCGGACGGGTTGTGGAGGAAGGTAACCACCTGGAGCTACTCGCGCGTCAGGGGACTTACTCTCGTTTTTACGCGCAGCAATTTCGTAAACAGTCCGCTGACAGCGCTCTGAGAAGAGCATCAACTCAGGAATGATTCAGTCCCCTCGGATTTTTTTCCGGATCGCCTCGGGGAGTTTTTCGAGAGTTTCCTCGTGTTTGATCAGGAGAGCCTTGATCAGTTCAAGGTCGCGTCCAATGCGGGTGAATCTTTGCCGGTCTTCATCCAGGTGTGCGACAAACTGCTCTTATCCGACATCGATCCACAGCGCACCCGCTTGAAATATGTGCGCCTG
>QHXC01000239.1 GCA_003222815.1 Acidobacteriota bacterium
CCGCCATCCAGAGAAGCATAATCAATTGGCTAATCTGAGATATCAACCTCATCCTTTACGTTCAGGTCTCCGGAAAACAGAATGAGCCGAACGCGGGCTAAAGCCCGCGACTACTGCTTGCCTGCACGTTATCACAAGCTTGTCGTCGCGGGCTTTAGCCCGCGTTCGGCTTGCGTTACACGAGGTGTCCGTTCCAGGGTTTGACCGAATCACCTTGAACCTATTCTCTTCAGAAGGAGCCGTTCCGTGAGCGAGCGTCGCCGTGGCGAAAATTGAGACGCTGCGGCGTACAAATAAGGTCGGAACTGGTGGACAGCGTAACGGTAATAGCCACTCTCATGGATCTGCTTTAAGGTCGTACGATAGTGAACGAGAAGGATTCCTGCCATAACCGAGCCGGTCTTATTCACTGCGAGGCGCACGGAGGCGGAAAGCCACCGGGTTCTTTGAGGCAGATCGGCGATGGCGGACATTGCCATCAGCGAAGAGACCTCAAACACGGTCCGATTCTGTTCCCGAGCTTCTTGTTTCATCCCCGTCCAGACGCTACCAAGACTTTCAAGCGTTGGAAGATTTTTTGGCGGAATCTTTGACAGGTCGCGCCGCACACGGCCCCACTCCTGTCGCAGCGTTGCCACATCGAGAGGAGGCGTGTTGAGGGCTGATGCCAACCGGGCTGCCGAACGTTCTAGTCCGTCAAGCATCTGATCGACATTGCTGAAATCGGACCCACGGTCGAGCAACCCCTCCTCCTTCAGGCAGTCTGCAATTTCGCGGATCAAGTATCTCCCGGCGCCGGATGCATCCGCGAGTGCTGCCAGCACCCAGACCGGAGAGGCTCGAAAAGCCAAAATTCCGATAAGCTCAATGCCATTCCCGGCTGTCCGCCGCAGCAGGAAGTCTTCGGTTAACTTGTCCTCGGTGGGATAGACGCCGCCCACTTGCCCGACCTGTTCGATCAGAAACCTAAGCGTCGCTTCCACAAGATTTTGATAAAGCTGGCTGCGCCGGATCGTCCGCGGGATCGTCACTTCTCCAATCTCACGGAGAAGCCCGCCGGCAAGCGCCGTCGCCGATCTCAACACTCTCTCCGGCAGCGAAAGCAGATATGGAGTCAGATGTTCCGCCGTCCACTTCGACATCTCTGTAATTGTGACTGAAGGAGGGCTTTCAAGCTAGATGGAGCCATGTTCTCCAGAACGGGTTTTTCCTTTGACCTGACTGCGGCATGCCGCTCAAAACAAGCCCGCACGCCACTAGTTTTCCTTGGAAGACCGAGCCGTCTCGAAGTAGAGTGAGAGCCATGTTTTCCTCGTCAAACCGCCGGGATTTTCTTGAGATGTTAGTGGGCGGCGCGGCCGGTCTATCGCTGTCTAAAATAACGCGGGGACAGCAACATTCCTCTTCGATCACAGCCAACCGGATCAGCGACAACCTGGTGGAGGTCACCGGGGCCGGAGGGAACGTCATGGTCGTCGCTGGACCCGACGGTCTGGTGATGGTCAATGGCGGTCTTCCGGAACTGTCGGTCGATCTGCTGAAGGTCGTTTCCAATCAGTCTAAGGCGCAGCGTGTCCAGGCCATTTTCAATACGGATTGGCATTTGGAACACACGGGCTCAAACGAGATACTCGGAAAGGCCGGCGCAAAGATAATCGCGCACGAGAATACGAAGCTCTGGCTCGGTGCGGAGGTCTTCGTCGAATGGGAGAACCGGACTTATAAGGCCCGGCCGCGGGAAGCGCTTCCGAACGAAACGTTCTACACCACCGGGAAGATGATCGTTGGCAACGAGCAGATCGAGTATGGGCACATGCCGCAAGCCCACACCGACGGTGATATCTACGTCTTCTTCCCTCGGTCCAACGTGCTGATGGCCGGTGATGTGGTTTCTGTTGGAAAGTACCCGATCCTGGATTACACCACCGGCGGGTGGATCGGCGGACTCGTGGACGCTACAAAAACTCTTCTCAAGTTGGCGAATGCAGAAACGCGCATCGTTCCCGGAACCGGGCCGCTACAGACCCGCGCCGACCTGGAAGCCCAGTCGGAGATGTTGGCCACGATGAAGGACCGCCTCGTCAAGCTGATGAGGCAGGGAATGGGTCCCAAAGATATGATTGCCGCCGCGCCGACGAAGGAGTTCGACGCGAAGTGGGGCAATCCGGAACTGTTCATATCCAATGCCTATCGGGGCATGTGGGGGCACGTCCGAGAATTGGGCGGGATTGTGTAAACTCCCGCCTAAGTACTGGAGTGCATAATTACGATACGTCATCGTAATTCCGAACGGCTGTTCTTAGAAGGGGAGTTTGATCAGGAGAATGATGCTGCGTCACGTGTTCGTGGCTGTTGCGTTCGCGCTCGCGGTTCTCTCGACTGGTTTCGGTAACCTTGGCGCCACGCTTCCGCCGCCGCAAGTTTCCTCGGGCCCGTCTTCTCCGCAAAGGGCGCTCCTCGATCGGTACTGCGTCACTTGCCACAACCAGCGGTCGAAAACTGCGAACGTGATGTTCGACGCGATGGACCTTGCTCATCTGTCCCAGAACGCCGACATTTGGGAAAAAGCGGTACGCAAGCTCCGTGGTGGCATGATGCCTCCACCGGGCGCGCGCCAGCCGGACAAGGCTGCCGTGGATTCCTTCGTTTTATGGCTGGAGAACTCGCTGGACCAGGCCGCAGCGGCCGATCCGAATCCGGGACGTGTGGCGCTGCATCGGCTGAATCGCTTCGAATATGCCAACGCGATCGAGGATCTTGTCGCATTGCGCGTGGATGCCAGCGCACTGCTTCCCAAAGACGACGAAGCGAATGGCTTCGATAACGTGGCCAATGTTCTCAAAGTGTCCCCTTCATTTCTCGACCAATACCTATCGGCCGCGCGGCTGGTGAGCCATCAGGCGATTGGCAACGCCACACCGAAGACCACCAGCACGGTCCTCGGTGCGCCGCGGAGCAACAACCAGGGCGTGCATGTCGAGGGTTTGCCTCTGGGTACGCGCGGGGGATTCGTTGCCGAGCATTTGTTTCCGGCCGACGGCGAATACAAGTTCAATATCGCGGGTCTTGCGGGCGGGGGCTACGTGCGCGGCCTCGAGTATCCGCATACGCTCATCATGACCATCGATGGCGCGAGGGTCTTCCAAGAGAATGTTGGGGGCGAGGAGGACATGAAGGCCATTGACCAGAAGCAAGCCCCGGCGGTGGCCGCGATCAACGCGCGTTTCCAGAACATCCGTCTCAACGTAAAGGGAGGACCGCACAAGGTCGGTGTTACTTTTATCGCCAGGACTTTCGCAGAGTCCGACAATCTCCTGTACTCGTATAGCCCGGGTGGAGGTGTGGACCGCATTCCGAGTGTGAGAAGCGTCGAAGTTCTCGGTCCGTATCATCCAGTCGGTGTTACGGAGACACCCAGCCGCCATAAAATTTTTGTGTGCAGCGCCACCAGGGAAAGCGAAGAATTACCGTGCGCCACTCAAATCCTCTCCATGCTTGCGCGCCGGGCGTTTCGCCGTCCCGTCACCGATCGAGATCTCGTGGCTCCGCTCGCGTTCTATAAGTCCGCGAGGGAGACCGGCGATTTCGATGCGGGAATTCGGAGCGCGCTGACGGCAATTCTGTCGAGCCCCAAATTTCTTTACCGTGCGGAAGCCGCTCCGGAAAATGCCGCGCCAGGTTCTATCTATCGAATCAGCGATCTCGATCTGGCGTCCCGGC
>QHXC01000240.1 GCA_003222815.1 Acidobacteriota bacterium
GTTCCGTCCATGAAGACTTCACGCACCGTTTCGATGTGCCGCTGAAGCGCTCGCAAATCCATGGCGGCCGGATCGATCGCCGAGAGGCTTGAGAGCCGTGTCCGCAGTTTTTCGCGACTGCTCTGCCAGTCGGCGCGATCGTGCCGCCAGAGTCTGGCATCGAGAGCTTCCACGGAAGCCCGAATTCTATTTTCGCGCTGTTCCGGATCCTTGACGTAACACGTCTTCAGATAGAGCCGGCCTTTCACGCGCGCGAAATCGAAGTATTCGATCAAGGATCCATAACGCGCAAGTCCGTGACGAGTGCCCGCATCGTAAGCCGGAAGGAAGAGTTCCCAGAGGTGGCGGGACATGGGGAGAGGAAAATGAGAATTGTCCCGTTCCCAATAGCCGGGACCGGGACAACCGTCATAAATCCCAAAACTCATTTTCGAGTACCGTTCGCGGAACTCGCGCCGCGCGAAAGGAGACGGATGGCCCACGCGACGCGTTTACCGGCTTCTTCCGAGTCCAGGCCGAGGTAATCACGGAAGGCGCGGACGCATGAGTATGAACTGAGAATAAACACGATGTCGGTGAGCCATTGCTGTTCTTTCCGGCTGAGACGTTTTGCGGCTGGCCGAAGAGCCTTGTTGAAATGCTGCGCCCGTTCAACAAATTCCTGGCGACGCATGGTGTATCCCAGCCGCGAGTTCATGGCGGCGGAGAGCGTCGACTCGATTGCCTCGCGCCGTTTGAACGTGAGAGGCACAATCCTCGCGATATCCTCGGGCGTCTCCATTGATCCGAACTCGTCCAACGTGAACGAACCTTTCTGGTGAGCGTACTCGTCGAGCGCGGTTATCAGATGCCGCTTCGTCGGAAAATACCGATATACCGACGGAATCGATACGCCGGCCTCCTTCGCAACGAGCGGAATCGATAATTCCGCGATACCATTGTTCGCCATCACCTGGACGAGTCCGTCGAGTATCCGCGTTCGGGTTTGAATAGCCCGCTCATCGCGCAGCGGACTCCGGTATTCCCTCGTTTTCCGTGCTGCTTTCTTTTTCGAATTCATAAGGGCCGACATTGTAGCTGAATTTTGAACTGTAGCGATGCCTCTCACATTCGCAATATGGTTCATATACTTGACATCTTGATGCTATGGCGAATGGCGTGATAGAGTGCGCGAAAAAAAGAAGGTGGAGGCTCCGATGAAGAGGTGTTTCGTCTCAGCAACATTGGTACTGTCGCTGCTTGCGTCGAGACAGGCCTTTGCGCAAGTCAACGCCGTCTTGAGTGGTACGGTTTCGGATGCTTCAGGCGCCTTGATTCCGGGCGTCGAAGTCACTGCAAAAAACATCAATACCGGCATCACGGATACAAGGCTCACGAATGAGAGCGGGAACTTCGTATTTCCGAGCCTTCAGCCGGGCACGTACACGCTGTCATCCTCGCTCGCCGGATTCCAAAACGCGACCTATAACAATGTCGTGTTGGGCCAGGGCCAGCAGGTGCGACTGAACTTCACGCTCCAGGTTGCTGCCGCTGCGCAGAACGTCGAAGTGACGATTGCCGCGGATACGCTGATTGCGACCACGTCCGCTTCGGTTGGAAATGTACTTCCGGATTCGGTAGTGACGAATCTGCCGCTGGCGAGCCGCAACGTACTGGACCTGGTTGCGACCACACCAGCCGTCGTGACGACCATCAATGCCTTTGACGCGCCCGTGCAGAACTTCGGTGGAACCCCCATCAGCCAGGGAAGTCCGCATCACCGCGAACAACATTGATCCGGCGCTGGGACGGGGATCTGCACAAGTGCAGATGCGCACTCGCGCTGGCGGTAACGCATTCCACGGCGCCCTGTTCTATACGAATAACAATTCGAAGTTCGCGGCTCAGCCTTATTTTCAAAACCTCGCGGGAGCCCCGAAAAGTTACCAGAACCGAAATCAGTTCGGAGGACGCCTGGGCGGACCGATCGTGAAGAATAAGGCTTTCTTCTTCGTCCTTATCGATGATCAGCGATTTTTGGAAAAGCAGGACTATCTGACGACCGTTCTGACGGAGCCGGCTCGCGCTGGACTTTTCCGGTATCTCACGCAAGACTCGCCAGGCGGAACGGCCCGACGCAACGGGAACGTGTTCTCATCGACACCTTCGGTGAATCGAGTGGGCCAGCCGCTAACAGCAGATCCCGCAACCGGCGCGCCATTGTTTCTGAATTCGTTCAATCTTTTTACGGAAGTAAGAGATCCGAACCGAACAAGGATCGATCCCGTATGGGTTGGTCCCCAATGGCTGCCAAAGATGCCTTCGCCCAATGATTGGACGGTCGGGGACGGCTTGAACACGGCCGGATTCCGGTGGCGTCAACCGCACCAGGGTCTGGATGGTGCGACAGGTCAAAGCCAGAATACCAATCGAAACCACCTCACCACGCGCTTCGACTATCAGCTCAACTCGAATAACAAACTCACATACACGATGAGCCGTGAAAAGGATTGGGGTGTGACGGGACAAACCGGTTTGCCGGACTATCCTGCCGGAGCATTCGGCGATGTGAAGCGTGTGCCGGACTTCTACACCGCATCATGGACGTCGACGTTATCGTCCACGATCCTGAACGAATTCCGCTTCGGGTTAAAACGCGATACCTGGCAAGGCACCTCTCCATTCGATAAGGGTTGCTGTTGGAATGGCGCCAAAGAATCGGATCTTGTCGACTCTGCAAAACAAATGGTCGCCAGCTTTCCGACTATCGGTGGACATTTTGTGTATGTGACTCAGGGCGGTACGGGCGGCCTCATTGCCTCGGGCACTACCCAAGGCTCGTCCATGGCGTACGCTAGCTCACATCAGTTCAACCACGGCGGCCAGCAAACGACCCGTCCGTTCGTTACTTTGGGAATCGGCAACACTCCAGTCCCGAACATCACGCCGGCAAATTTCCGTGGAATTCAGGCAAACGACATCTCGACGGCACAACTTCTTCTTGCAGACCTTGCCGGAACCATCAACAACATCCAGCAGCAATCTTTCGTGAACTCCCCAACTGCGGGGGACTGGACCGACTACCGCACGACCATTCTTTTCCAGCGGGACCTTCATGAAAACGATTGGGCTCTTTACTTCAAAGACAATTGGAAGGTTTCCAGGAACTTTACGTTGAATGTGGGGCTGCGCTACGACAAATACGGCGTGCCTTATGACACAACAGGTTTAGGCGGCCGGTTCGCAGGCGGCCACTCCACCAATGGTGGGGCAGCCGCATTATTCGGATGCTCCGGCACGAGCTTCGATGTGATGTGGAATCCCAACATTGGTTGCGATCCGACGAAACTGACGACGACTGAATTCGTAGGCAAACACTCACCGAATCCGGATAAGACGTTCTGGAACGATGACTGGAACAACTTCGCTCCCTCTGTCGGATTCAGTTATTCACTACCGCAGTTCAAACGTAGCACGGTTATTCGAGGCGGATATGGAATCAATTACGCCGGTGCTCCGGACTTCTTGAGTTATTCGGGCAACATCGGCAATCTTCCCGGTCAAACATTGAATGTCACGTATTCACCGCCGGGGTACCTGGACCTGGCTGGCTTACCCACGGCAAGTGTGGTGCCGGTGCCGACGGGCGGCGCCAAACCTTTTGGCGCAGTTCCGCTCACCAATCGAGCTGCGGACATTACCGGCTATGCCGATCATCGCGTGACCCCTTACATTCAGAATTTCAACTTCTCGGTTCAGCGAGAATTGGCGCAAAACCTGACGCTGGATCTGAGCTGGGTGGGAAACAAAGCGAGCAAACTCTTCAGCCCCACGCAGCTGAATGACACGAACATCTTCGAGAATGGTCTCCTCGACGCATTCTTAGTCACGCGCGCTGGTGGCAATGCGCCGCTGTTTACCAAGCTGTTGAACGGTCTGAATGTCACCGGTGTAGGTGTCGTCAACGGCACGACACTCACCGGTTCGCAAGCTTTACGCGCGCTTTCAACAACGAATCAATTTATTGCCAATGGTGACGTCGGCGCTTTGGCCAATTTCATCAACACCACCTCGTCGTTCACTGGAGTGAATGGCGGATTGCTACGGAATGGAGGTCTCCCGGAGAACTTCATCGTCGTCAATCCGCAGTTTGCCCGTCTCACACTGGAGGGGAACAACAGCAGCTCGACTTATCATTCGTTCCAGTCCCTCTTGACCAAACGGTTTTCGAACGGCGTGTACGGCCAGTTCAGCTACGCATTTTCCAAAGCGCTTGGTGACAATCAGAATACCGGTCTCGTCAATCGCACGACGGGTGGCCCGACGTTCGGCGGTGCCGCGTCGACTCTGCGCGATCCGCGGAATCGGCGCCTGGATAAGGGGCTACTCAGTATTGACCGCACGCACATCCTCAAGGCCAATGGCGCGTGGGATCTGCCCTTTGGACCCAACCGTCCATTTCTTGCCGGAGCGCCTGCCGTTGTGCAGCGTGTTGTTGAGGGTTGGCAACTCTCATCCGTATTCTCCTGGGTCAGCGGCGCGCCGCTAACTTTCACTCCAGGAGCGACCGCGACGCCGTTCGTGCTTACCACGATAGGTTTCCGCAGCGCCAATACGGTAGATTTCGTTGGCAATCTGCCAAAGGGTTCGGGCAACGTCGTGAAGGGGAATGGATTCGTTCAGTACTTCAGCGGCCTTTCCGTGAAACAGGCGCCTCTGCCGAATTTTGGTGGAGATCCGAATTTGCCTGGCCGTTTTACGAATCAGGTCGTCGTCGACAAATCAGGCAACATTGTCTTCAAGAATCCGGAGCCGGGAACCACCGGTAACACGGCGATCAATATGCCGGGAATTACCGGACCATCGTCTTTAGGATTGGATATGGGTTTGAGCAAGAAGATCAGGATCGCGGAAAATAAAATGTTCACGATTCGCGCTGACGCGGTCAACTTCTTGAACAGGCCGATATGGGGAAATCCCAACACCAATATCAATTCGACGACTTTCGCCCGTATCACGAGCGCGACAGGAAACCGTACGATCACCTTCAACGCTCGTATCGACTTCTGATGGCGAGACTCAGGGACGTACCCCGAATTCCTTGTACTTCGGAAATCTTTTGGCTCTAATTTCGTGAGGCCGCCGGGCCGCCGCGGGCCTCGGAGATGTGCAGCAACTCGAGGAGGTGATTTTTCCAGACCACCGCGCGGTTGTAAGTCTGGTGGCCGCGCGTTTCCGGGCTAAGCGGGATCAGAATGTAGCGGCCACGTTTCACGTGCTTGATCTCGCGCTCTAGGATGCCAAGCTCCGGCGGGTTGATTTCATCATCGGCAGAATTGATTGCAAACAGCGGAGCGCGGATCTTTTCCAGCATCGGCGACGGATTGTAATCGGTCGAAGCTTCATATTGATAGATCGTGTTATTGGCGTCGCCTCGCAAAGCCGCTTTCGCCATCGCCTCGATAGCCGCGTCGGCCTCTTCTGCCGTCGGATTTTCCTTCTGATATTGCACGGCGCTGCCGGTCATGATCGAACGAATGTTGCGCGCGGCGATCAAGCCTCGTGGCTGCTTGCTGTATTCGCCATTCTTCCAGTCGGGATCATTCTTGATGGCATCGATCGCCATGATCCGGGTCATGCGATTGCGTCCGGCGATTTCCACTGGGGCACTGGCCATGGGCATCAGCGCATCCATGAAATCGGGATAGGTTACGCCCCAAAGCCACGTATGCATCCCACCCTGGGAAGTGCCCATCACTAGGCGCAAGTGATCCACCTTCAGGCCGTCGCGAACCAGGAGATATTGTGCGCGCACCATATCGTCGTAGCGGTAGTGCGGAAACTTCATCCGCAGACCGTCGCTGGGTTTGCTGGATTTGCCGGTCCCGATCGCATCAGGAAGAATGATGTAGTAGCGGGTTGCATCCAGTGGCTGGCCCTTGCCGAATAGCTCTCCGCCGAACTCCGCGGATAGAAAATTCCGGCCGGTGCCTCCCGTACCATGCAGGATGAGGACCGCATTGCGGACGTGGCCGGCGGCATCGTGCTCCGGAGAGCCGAGAGTGATGTAATGCAGTCGCAATGACGCGAGCTTCTCGCCGGACTTGAACGTGAAATCGGGGACGTTCCAGTCGCCTTCGAATTGTTTCGGGAATGCGGATGGTTCTTGCTGCGCCCAGCCGAGCGCCGAAAGCAATAACAGGAGAGAAAGCAACCCAAAACCCCGACGAATGAGTAGATCGCGCACTGTAATCGTTGCCATGGTGATACAAGTATACGCGCTGAAGCCTTAGACATTGCGTGTACTTCTTATTTCATCTATCCTCGCTATAAATTTATGGGACGTAGGATGGAAATGATGCGCATTATTTCACTTTGTTTTTTTGTGCTTGCGGCGGCTTTAACGCTCAGTGTGCAGGCTGCCCAGGTACGATCGATTTCCGAACGGGTGTAC
>QHXC01000241.1 GCA_003222815.1 Acidobacteriota bacterium
TACCGCTGACTATAGTGAAAGCGCTTCCGGAATCCGCCCTGAAGATGCCCGACAGCCGCCAGTTACTGGCCAAAGTGTTCATCCAGCCACTGGAAAAGTTCGGCATGCTAATGATCCCAGTCGCATTCACCAGGTGCCGGACGTCCGCCGCCGGGGTCGTGCAATTGCCGCGATCGCCTTTGCGCGTTGGAGTCAGGTACACGCCATTTCCCGCCGAACTCTGCAAGAGAGTGCCGCTACCGATCGCTGTCCCAAGGCAGTGGGACCACGTATAGTTGGCAGTCATCGAGACACCTTTGCTGAGGCGTTTCTGTGTATTCAGCAGCAGCGCGTTGTAGCTCCTGGTGCCGCCGTCATCCCAAGAACCGATGTTGCCGAGCTTCTTTCCCTCGACCGGATTAAGCAGAGTGGTTATGCGGCGGTTGTTTGTATTGGCGGTCGTGGAACAGAGGGCGTTTGGTGTCGTCGTAAACGTGTAGCCTTGAGCGAAACACTGCCCGTTGGCGCTGGCGTTACCCGGGAAGTAGATTGCCGGATTCAGTTCGCTGGACCCGTACAAATGCACAAGCTCATTTCCGATATAGTTCG
Organism: Acidobacteriota bacterium; assembly: GCA_003222815.1. Classification (GTDB taxonomy): domain Bacteria; phylum Acidobacteriota; class Terriglobia; order 20CM-2-55-15; family 20CM-2-55-15; genus 20CM-2-55-15. The sequence continues at coordinate 589 of QHXC01000241.1, forward strand.
CCGATACGAGCCAGTCGTTCCCAAACTGTCTTTGGATTCCAAGGTTCCACTGCTGCACATAAGGCTCGTGCGTGTTGTGTTCAAAGGTAGTAAAGACGCCGCTATCCGGATACGCCACATTTTGGCTTAATGTGAATGGGAATGGATTGCCTCCGGGCTCGGCCCTAAATGGGTCGTCGAAGCCGCCCGCCGGGTTGGTCAGCTGAACCTTGCCGCCCCACGGGGGACCTTGCGGCGTCGCCAGATTCAATTCCGCCGCTTCCATGTCGTAGAAAATGCCGTAGCCCGCCCGAACAACCATCTTTCCGTCCCGGGCCGGATCCCAAACCAGTCCCAGACGGGGAGCCAGGTCTTGCCAACGTTTGTTTATCGGACTGGTGCCATTCGAACCGAACTGAGGGTCGCCGGGATAAAACACACCGGGAGGCGCATTCACGAATTGGCTCGTCTTGACTCCCTGCCTGAACAAGTCCCACTGAAACGTGTTTGCTTGTTTGAGGCGGTCGAACTGTTGCGGGAAGAATGGCTCCCACCGCAGGCCATAGCTCAGTGTCAGGTTCGGCTTCATTTTCCAACTATCCTGGCCGTATATTCCGAGATAGTTATTTGTCACCCACAACGTATACGGAAGGCCCTGAACGTAACTCTGCAGCCTGCCGATCATAAAGTCGGAGAGGCTGTTGACAGTAAAGATGCCCCCGCTAAACGTGTTGTGGTGGCTGTTCGATTGATAACCCATCGCGCTTACACCAAACGATAACTGGTGGTTTCCGCGGACCACACTGATATCGTCGGAGACCTGGGCCGTTGTCCACGCCCAGTGAAGATAGCTGGATCCCGCGCCGCCAATGCTGAATCCTCCGGTAACGGCCAGGGTCATGTAGTCTGACGGGTAGTTCCATATGTTTACGCCGAGCTCTGAGGCGGCGAAAAACGACGCGGGTTTTTTCAGATCTGTGGTTCGATTCCACGTCGCCCGGAACGAATTAATGATTTTGGAACCGATCAAATAGGTATCTCCAAAAACCAGAGAATTGACCTTCAAGTTGGAACCCCTGGCCGGCGTACTCAAGAGATTCTGCGAGAGCTCATAACCCGATGGCTGGTCAAAAAAAGCTCCCACGTAGCGTCCAAATATGGAATGTGTGGGACTCAAGTTGTAATCCAGTTTGCCCACCAACTGACTCTCGTTGCTTTTGACAGGATTGCCAAACTCCGCCAGGCCGCATTGATCCTGGGGGGGCGGCAGGCGTTTGCTGAGGTTGATGGCCGCCTTGCTCAGAAGAGCGGGATCGACCCTGTTGTTCACGAAAGGGGCTCCTAAAGTGATTGCTCCTGTCGACCTGCAGGCTGCCGATGAGAAGGCCGTAAAGTCGCCGGCCAGCATTGCCGCCGTTGGAACATTCGCACGCTGTATCACAGGGTCTTGACGCGTGGTCGTACCTTGATAGCCGCCGAAGAAAAACAACTTGTTCTGTTTGATCGGTCCACCAAACGTTCCGCCAAATTGATTGCGCTTCAAGAAATCTTGTTTTGCCGCGAAGAATGAGCGGCTATTAAATTTGTAGTTTCGAACGAACTCAAACAAAGCGCCGTGAAAATCGTTCGTGCCAGATTTCGTCACGGCGTTGATCGCCGCGCCCGAGTGAAATCCGTATTGGGCCGGCAAGGAACTGGTCTCCACCTTGAACTCTTGCAGAGCATCAGGAAACGGTAACGGCAAAGCGGTGTTGGAGGCGACATCGTTGTGCATGGCGCCGTCCAACGTGACCGTGTTTCCGCCGTTGAGACTGCCGGCTATTGTAAAGGTCGGAGTACCGGGGTAAGCGGCGCGGTTCAATGGCGTCGCTGTACTCGTCTGCACCGCCGCTCCGATCAGCGTCACCAGATCGTATACCTGGCGGCCCACGAGCGGCATTTCCAGGATGCGGGCGTTCTCGATAACCGCACCGACGCCCGTCGAACGCGTCTCGACCATCGAGGCATTGGCTTGAACTTCGATGGTCTCGGTCACTTGACCCACTTCCAGGACGATCTTGATCGCCGGATTGCTGTTGACCTGCAGCACGATCCCAGTCTGCGCGAATGTTCGAAATCCCGGCAGAGCCGCCTCCAGCCTGTACGGACCCACTGGCAGGTTCGGCAGAACGTATGAACCGGTCTCATTGCTAACCGCATTCCGGCTGACGTTCGTTTCCGTCTGGGTCGCAGTGATTTCCGCGCCAGGTAATACAGCGCCGCTCTGGTCTGTAACCGTACCACTGATCTGGGCCGTCGCCCCCTGTCCCCGGACCATGCCACAGCCAACAACGCCGATAACGAATCCATGAAAGAGACAACTTAATATGAGTTTCATCTTTCCTCCACATCGTGTAAATGGCATGAGGATGTACTACAGCTTTACCAGGGGTTGTCAAGCTCTTACATACATCTGGGTAGACTTTCCACGGCTTTAGCTCGCGTTCATTCAAACTAACCCGTATGTTAGACTCTCCCACCTATGGACTACGTCAATCTGGGACCAACAGGACTGAAAGTGTCGCGCCTGTGCCTGGGCGCGATGACCTATGGCTCAAAGCAGTGGAGACCATGGGTGCTTGAAGAGGAGGAGGCACGCCCCTTCATTCGGCGCGCGCTGGAATTCGGCATCAATTACTTTGATACGGCCGACATGTATTCGGTCGGACGAAGCGAAGAGGTGCTCGGCCGGGCGCTTAAAGATTTAGGGCCGCGCCGCGACAGGATCATCGTC
>QHXC01000077.1 GCA_003222815.1 Acidobacteriota bacterium
CACTATTTTGGGACCGGTCTCCGTGGAATTCCACCATGTCATGAAACCGCCACCAAGCCTGTCTCATACGTCAAGATTTTGACAATTTCGGTCGGTTCGTCCGGGTAAATCTCCCCTAAGTCTCTATTTTGCTTAGTGAGATGCTATGGCATCCAAACTGCTCAACACTATGACGATGATGATCGAGGAAATTGAAACCAGACTCCAATCTGCTTCAGGATCGCGTGAGCGTTCGTACCGGGTAACCCAGGGACGGGTTGAATCCCTCGCGGCGGAGATCGAGAGGGAACGGAAAGAACGGCGATTGGAGCGGCCCGCCGCAATGACTGAAGGCGCGCTGGAGTTGGCGCACGGGATGAGGAATCTGGTTGGAAGCATCGGACTTGTCGACCTCCTAAACACACTTCGCGAGTCTCCCATGGATGGGACAATACGCCCCAAGGGGCAAGTCGCAGGACGCGACATTTTCATCGGTGTCGAAGATACGGTGCTGGGCCTTCAGGAAGAAAGCTCACCCGTATTTTCGACCCACTATTTTTCACCACGGTTCGCTGAGAGGAACTCACGTTTCTTGAGCCTGACCGACCGAATAGACCTCATGTTAGATTAGTCGCCATGGATGATGCCAAGGTGAGAAAATGGTTGCACGATGTGAATAACCGCATCGGAATGATTCTGGCCAACGCAGAATTGCTGCAACTTGAACAACTCAGCGCGAAGGCTCAGCAACGCAGAAAATTGATTGAGGAAAAATCGCTCGAGCTGCGGCAGATTATTCGCGACTTCGGCGACCATTTGTTTTCCTAAGAAACCCAACCATCCTTGCGCCGCCGGGCATTCCATCTGAGCTCTCCAATTCTACTCTGCCTTCGATGACCTCCTGTTTTGGTTATTCCTCCCGAATCGCGGTTTGCGCGGGCAAGAGAAGTCACATCGCCAATCAAGCAATATCAGCAATCGCCAATACCGCATTGAAGACAAACACGCAGCCTCGGACTTTTTGTGCAAAACCGGTTGCGAGAAGGGGCCCTTGGTCTGTGTCACAAAACCGACACATCAGGTTGCTGTCCTTCAAAATACAAACGGTCTGAGAAAGTGGTGTACTGCATAGGATTGCGGGCAGAAATAGCCGTCCGCGACAATAAGATCGATGGTTTGGTGTCAGGCAGATGACATCCGGCTCGTTGAAAATTCGCTATTTATTCTTGCCGCGTGTCGCAGTCTGGTGTCGTTCTGGAGTGCTGACATAGGTTTACGGGTTGGTAAGCAATGGTGAAGAGTATTGGCAGACGGTGTGCACAAGTGGTGGCACCCGGTCATGAAGGGCGGGTTTACGAGAAATGATGAGAATAGACATCGCCATGCCCAAAGCAGCTTCAATGATCGCTGGTAAACGTAAATCCCGGCAATACCGGGCGGAGATCGGCAAGGAAGCCATGTTCTGCGGCGCCAAGGATGGCGCCATCCGATTTACACAGCTTGTAGACCCCATCGCCCAGGAACTGGAGCGATACGTTCAACGCGAGGAGCGCGCCATATGACCCCAGCGGAGAGAGAAACCCTTATCGTCGAGACGCTTCCTTTGATTAAGCATATCGCTCATCGGGTGGCCACAAAGCTGCCCACCAGTATCGAGATGCGCGACTTGATCAACGCAGGTGTACTTGGGCTGCTCGATGCCGTCGACAAGTTTGACCCCGAGCGCAACGTTAAGTTCAAGACCTATGCCGAAGTCCGGATCCGTGGTGCCATCATCGACAGCTTACGAAGTCTGGATTGGGCGCCACGATCATTGCGCAAGAAGGGTAAAGACCTGGAAAGGACCTATGCAGATCTAAGCCAGAAGCTCGGTCGACCGGCCACAGATGAAGAGGTCTCGGAGGCGATGGGTGAAGATCTGGCGAACTTTCATGCGCTCCTCGACCAACTACACGGCTTGACCATTGGTTCTTTCGAGAATATGGGCGACAGCGAGGACAGCGATAACTACATCAACTATTATCCCGATGACGGTAGTAACGACCCTTATGCCCGCTTTGAATCCAACGAACTAACGGACTTGCTGGGTGAAGCTATTGAGGAACTGCCGGAAAAGGAGCGTCTGGTCTTATCGCTTTACTACTACGAAGAATTCACGATGAAAGAGATCGGTACCCTGCTGGGTGTGAACGAGTCCCGCGTCTCCCAACTTCACACGAAAGCGACACTGCGTCTTCGCGCCAGACTTGCAAAAGTTGTGCCCAACGTTGAGTCAGCCCTGAAAAGTGTAGCCGGCTGAACAAGAAGTCCATCATGGAGATCATAAATGCACGCGATTGGCTTAAATTTCTCAATTCATAATCCGATTTTGATGTATTCCTTTCTTGCCGTTTACGGTGTGATGGATCTGCTGATGCTGGCTTTTATCCACTCAAAGTTGCGCCGTGCCGTCAAGGAGCTCAAGGCGCGTCGGCCAATATGTGCAATCAGGTCATTGTTATGCGGAAGAAGTGCCGTAAGCCGGCTGGAATCGCGCGATCGTGGGGCCAGCAGGAGGACCTGGTGGAGGTTTAGGGACAGCGAAGCAGGTTGAGAGGGTTAACTTTTCCCCCTTTCCACCGGAAGTAAAGTTTTGATAATCTCCGGCCGATATACGCTTCGACTGGAGGAACTATAAATGGGTATTGACCGGGTCAACGTCACCAAGCGGGCTATCGACCGGTCCCAAGCGTCCCAGAGTAACGAATTGGTGTGCAGCACAAAGAAGGAGCGACCGCCCTCGGCCGATGCCAAATCAGCCGGCCCTTCCTCGAAGGCTAAGGAATTGGATCGGCTCTCGGCTCAAATCGAGGAGTCCCAAGCGGAACGCTTCAACGAGGTTCGTCGGAAGTTGGAATCGGGCACCTATCGGGTTTCGGCCAAGACTATCGCCCGAAAGCTGATCGACTCTAACCGCAAATAGGGAGCAGTGGGTTAGCCCGCTCGTTCCCCAAGGAGAAGGTCCCATGGATGGGCTAGTTGAAAAACTACTGCGCCTGGAAGGCGCGAAGCACAAAGCGCTGGTTGAGATCGATGCATTCGCTTATGACGCCAGCGTTCGAAAGCAGATGCGTCTGCTGGCAATTCCTCGAAAGAACCCTTCTGACGGAGTCGCCGATATCGAGCGTCTTCTCGCCCTTTCCCAACTCATTACGCTGAACACGCGACTGCTCCAGACCCTCGTGTCGACTACACCCTGGTTTGCCTTGTCATGAACACCGCTATTCATAGCGAATGCGAGCTTTTTTCAACGCGGCGAGGCGAGAAGGATCTCCAACGCGAACACACCGCTGACCTGGGCCAAGTCATGTGCGAACTCCCGGTGAACCCAAACGTCCGCCAAGCCACGATGACCGCGGTGGCAAGAATTTCGGAGTTCAATCTTTTGGATTTTTTGCAGTAGTCCCAAGGAGGGGAGATGAAAGCAATGCGGGCCTATGGTCAAACTAGACAGGTAAACTCTGAGAGCAGGGATGTCGTTATTCACTTCGAAGAAGGTTTGATCGGATTTTCCGAATGCAAAGACTTCGTCTTGAAGGAGGCCGACTACCTTGCGCCATTCCGGCTGCTGCAGTCTTTGGAGTCGCCGGCGCGCGCATTTCTGGTATTGGAGCCCACGAAACTTGTGACGAACTATTGCGATCTGGTGCCAGCCCGAGAGTGGGAGTCGCTTGGAGTCAGTGGCAAGATTAAGCCGCGCGCATTCGTGATCGTTGTGATCGGATCCACGCCAGAGTTCAGCACCGGAAACTTCCAAGCCCCACTCCTCATCAATGACGAAAAGATGATCGGGAAGCAGGTGATTCTCACCGATTCCGGTTTCTCGGTTCGCCACCGCCTTCTGTAACTCCTGCACAACTCTGCAAGCCAAAGGGCTCGTTAAGTGACTTGAATGAGCCCTTGCCCGGTCCTCAGGTTTCCGATATGCTTTCGAACAAGTCATCCTGTAGCCCGTGTACGATCAGATTCCCTTCAGGATGGAAGCCGAAAAGGATCTCTATGCTTGTTGTTACACGGAAGAAGGACGAGAAACTGATCATCGGGAACGAAATCGAAATCCAGGTCCTCCGAATAGGCCGGGATAACGTACGTCTCGGGATCAAAGCGCCAGCGCATATTTCCATTTATCGTTACGAGATCTACGAAGCGATCAAGAACGAAAATGTCTCTGCGGTAACGTCTCAGATTCCGGATAAAGAAACTCTAGAAAAGATTTCAAAAGGGATCAAAGCAGAATAGGGGACTCCCAATTCGGGGGACAAACGTCGTATCAAATCCCCAAAATTCAAGTCCAAGGGTATGTCTTGAATTTGGAGACTTAGGCCCGGCGTTCGATCTCTTGGAGCTTGTTCTGGGCTCTCTCCTTAAGCATATCGAGGTGAGCGTGTGTTTGTTCATCGATGTCGACGATATGGTTGGCCATGCTCACGATCTCATCACTGACTGCGCGCAGTTCACGCATCATTTCGGGTGTGACCGACGGATCTGTGCGGATCTGGATGATCCATGTATCCAGTGTGGCTTCAATGGCGGTCAGTTCGATCATTAAATCGGCTCTGCGCTCGAACAACGACATGACATCGATGTTCCGATCCTCCATAAAAATGAGCTGATCCTCAGACAGGCCGATAAATTCTTCCAGTAGCGACCGCTCTCTTTCCAGAGCCTTCAATACCATTGCAGAATCCATCACGTTTTCCATTTTTTTAACGTCAAGCTTAGTCATGTGCATCGGTGTCCTCACTTGCTGTATCGACGCCGGTTTGCCGGACTTTAGAGAAAACAGGTGTCGAGCAGTCCCCTTCGGATTCTGCGGGCGGTGGGTTGGTGCAAACCGTCATATCTTCGACACCGTGTCGAGAAATGCGACGCTGGACCGGCTTCGCGTCTGGAGCCAAGATCCTTGATTATGCTTGGAATCAATCGCTTGTATACACACACAAAACGGCAACGCAAATGCATTAAGGCGTGCGCTGGCCGTTTTGGACCAGACACGTTTCTGACAGACGAGGTTCAAGGACTAAAAATGAAAACTGAGCACATGGATGTGACAATCAACCGGAAACCGATCACTGTTCCTTTAGAAATCGACACGTGGGGTGACCTTCTGGACTGGGTTGAAAATGAATATTTGAAGGCCGGCCAGTGCATTATCCACGTTTATCTCGGCGGAATGGAGGCACTCAACTACCGTGATCCTCTGATTTGCGATCGAGGCCTCGCATCCGGCGGCAAGATCGCCGTGGAATGCGGGGATTTTGACACAGTCGTTCGCGAGTCATTAGAGGAACTGGATGAGGAGCTGCAGAGCGCGGTAGATTCAACCAGCGAAATCATTCGGCTCCTGGAGAATCGTCAAGAGGACGAGGCCTACACACACCTGGCGCAACTGCTGGAGACCGTTCGAATCTTTTTCACTGTCCTGAACGAGGACCTTGGATGGCCGGACGTACCGGACGCCGACATTTCGCGGGAGGAATTTTCTGAGGCGCTCGAGCATGCCCTGGTCCAACTGATTTCGGCCCAGGAGAACCGAATATGGGTTTCCGTCTGCGACGTTCTCGCATACGAAATCACCCCGATTCTTGAATCGTGGCATCAAGTAGTCGAGAGGACGCGTGGACAACTCGCATAAATATCGAATTTCGAATTACGGATCTCGAATTGGAATCATTGTTGATGCCGGTCCCACGCTGGGATATGGGCACGTTGTCCGCTGTTTGAGACTTGCTAATGCTTTAGCCCGGCACGCGGCCATCATCTTCTATCCTCAATCGGAGAGCTGCCGCGAATTTCTAGTTTCGGCCGCGACAGACGCCAAGTTCGAAATTCGAAATTCGAAATTCGAAATCAACTCCCTGCCGCCCTTGGTTATCACCGACCTGCGCGAAGCTCACGGAATAACGGCGACCATCCGCCGCCACCGTTCGCGCCACATCAGCATTCATGATCTCGGACTTGCCCAGTGCCGGTCGGATGTCGCGATAGACGGCAGCATCACGAGCCTGTTTCCGTATTCTGCCGACAAAAATCGTGCTCTATATGCCGGACCTCGGTACATGATTACTCGAGAGCCTGTTAGGCGAGCGAAGCCCACGCGCACGGTACTCGTTACATTTGGCAGCGAATCGAGGTCGGCCTATGCACAGAAGGTCTCAGTAGAGATGGACCGGATGGGGTTGAAGCCCATAACGACACGTGGCTTTGTGGGATCCGCGGCGGTGAGCGATGAGGAATTTGCCCACGCCATGTCGACATGCCGGTTCGCAATATCCTGCGCCGGATCCACGCTGTACGACTTGGTGGCATCGGCCGTACCCACTATTGCGATCGCATTTGATCGCATCCAGCTTAAGACGGCGGATGCTTTCCACGAACGCGGAGCAGTTTTAAGTGCGGGCTTGATGGAGCGTGTATCCATCCCCGTCCTGTTGGGCTATTGCCGGGAGATGTTGGAAAATGGACCGCTAGTTCAACGAATCGCAGAGATAGGACAAACGCTTGTCGACGGCAATGGATTGTCACGAGTTGTTGAAATCGTTAGGAGGGAATCATGGCTGACCGGCAACAAAACCTTTACGGCCTGCTGATCAAGGATCCGAGACGCATTTTTGTGATCGCGGAGGCGGGCATCAACGATGGAGGAAACAAGGAAAGAGCGTTGGCGCTCGTCCGCGCAGCGAAATGGACTGGCGCCGATGCGGTGAAATTCCGAGCTTTCAAAGCGGACCGTTTGCCCACACGGCCTGCGGTTCTTGGTCACACCAAAGATCAGTCCAGCCTCGAGGAGCCGTACAAGCTCGAACTGACGCCCGAGACTTTCCGTGCCGTGCACAAAGAATCGCAGCGTTTAGATATCGAGTTTATTGCGACGCCATTCGATGAAGAGAGCTCGGACTTTCTCGACGAGCTTGGAGTCAACGCATTCAAGATCGCACCCCGGGATATCGCACGGCGGCAGCTGATCGACCATGTGGCCCGCAAGCGCAAGCCCGTGCTGCTTTTCACAGGGATGTGCTCGGCTGAGCAAATCGAGAAGGCGATCGGCTGGATGCGCACGCAGTCCAACGATCAAATCGTCCTGCTACACTGTGTTTCGTCAAATCCTGCCAAGATGGAAGAGCTGAATCTGAAATCGGTCCAGTGCCTCCATGGACGGTTCGGGTTACCTGTCGGGTTTTCGGATCACAGCGCCAGCATTTTGGGCTCGATCGTAGCGACATCGCTCGGTGCGCAGGTCATTGAACGTCACTTCACGATTGAAAGTCGTGCCGATGCGACCGATCATATGGTTTCCATGGACGCCAAACAGCTCAAGCTGCACATCGAAGAACTGCGAACAATCGGAACGATGCTGGGAGAGCGCAGCCAGTTCGCTCTCGAAACGGAAAACAGCGACAACATCGCTTCCCGGCGGGCACTTCGGCGTCCGATCCCTCCCAGCGATACTGTCAGTTCCGGAACCGGGTCTAAGCATCGCCTTGCTGCGCGTGCGTCTGCGGCGGCGCAGAAGAAGTGAACCCGATCAAATAGGCTCGTGATGACTATGCCCGTTGTTACATCTGGGACGGAAAACCAGTCTTCAGGCTTCGTCCGTCTGCCGTTCCGTACCGGTCGTCGATTGGAACTCTTAAAGGCGGTTCAAAACCTATCTTCAAGTGAACTGCGCTAGACTCGGTTTGGTATGAAGTGTGATCTATGTACGGAAGACGACGGCCAGGGGATTCATTACCACGCCTTCATCGACGGCAAACACCACTGGGTTTGTGAAACTTGTAAGAAAAAGCTGAAAGTCGAAACCGAGCACACCGACGAGTGATTTGTCAGATCCCGTCTGCAACGGTGAAGGCCCGCGTATATCTCCGTTCGTAGAGTTCATGAGTCGGTTGCATTACCGAGTACAGGTAACTGTTCTCGAGTGGCGCAAGGTAGAAGTGCAGCGAAATCAGGTCAGAGCAGTCCTGAAGGTTGGAAACCTGATGGATTTCGGTGGTCTGGATACTCAAGACTGAACCCGGCTTGAAGTCCTCCGCGTAGTCGGCTCGAATGTGCCCGTTGGCCATCTTGCTGTAATTGTCCGCAGATAGAATTCCTTCCACTGTGTAGACGGTGCAAATTGATGCTCCGTGATCGTGAATCGGGCTGCGCTGTCCCGGCCGCCAACACAGGACGAGACATTCGAAATCCGGCGTTTTGTAAACCAGATTTCTGGCGTAGCGATTCTCAGTGAAATGGATATAGGGCTCGATCTCTGCGCGTTCGGGGTTGAGGTTTGAGATAAGACGTCGAAGTTCTGGCAGGCCGAGCTGTCTAGCCGTGTGTTTGAGCTCCTCAATGGTTGTGACGAGGTTCATACTTTTAACTTAAGATCAAGGTCAGTGAATAATCAAGGCGGCAGCCCGCAGCGCATTCGATTTGTGGCCTGGAATATCGAGAAGGGAAAGCGTTGGAAGCTTCTCGAAAAATGTCTCGCGTGCGAGCCCATCCGAACTGCGGACATTCTTTGCCTGAATGAGGTGGATGATGGGATGGCTCGCTCCGACAATCGCCGCATTGCCTTTGAGATCGCCGAGCGGCTTGGGATGCAACTGGTTTTTGGCAGGACTTTTAAGGAATTCACGAAAGGCATCGGCGAGGAGCTGGACGCGCCTGGCGAGAACACCACGGCCGTTCAGGGGAACGCGACACTGTCTCGCTTTTCGATCATGGATTCGACAAACCTTTGTTTGCCGATGTGCCACGATCCTTCCAGGGGAGTGGAAAAGCGTGAAGGCGGTCGCCACGCGTTGATTGTTCGCCTCGATTGCGGAAACGGGCGATCCCTCACGGTTGCAAATGCGCATCTCGAAGTTTTCACGACGATGCGCTGCCGAAGCAGGCAGATGAGATTCCTGTTGGATCACCTTGAGACCGGGCCTGCCTTCGTTGCGGGTGACTTCAATACCAATACCTTTCCACGCGGCTCTCTTGTGCATACTCTTCGGTCTCTGATGTTTCTTCTGCGGCGCGACGTGAAATCCCGCGTCCGGACCCCGTGGTGTTACGAACCGTTATTTGAGGACCTGCGGCGCGCCGGTTTTTCCTGGGAAGGTTTCAATGACGCACTTCCCACCTGTTCGGTCGATCTTGCCTCCCTTGAAGATCGAGCTTACGTTCCTGCAGCCATACGCAATCGCATTCTTAATCAATGCCGCATTCTTCCTTTGAGGCTCGACTTCATTGCCTGCCGCGGCCTCCGCGCGATCTCTGCCGGCCGCACGATCACCGAACTACCTTGCCAACCCAGCGATCACCTTCCTATCACTTGCGATATTTGGTTTGAATAAGGGAAATCAGGGTCTTCTGGACTCCTGCCCTTACGAGTCTAAGACAGCCAGGGTCTGGTCCCGGCGGGTGTACATGCGATCGTAATAGGAGAGGTAGGAAGCATCCTTGATCTCGCGGACCCACGCCTGATTGGTGCGGTACCACTCGATGGTTGTAGCGAGGCCGGAAGCGAAATCCATTTCGGGAGACCAGCCCCATTCGCGACGGATCTTCGAGCAATCGATCGAATAACGGCGGTCATGGCCCGGCCGATCCTTCACAAATTGGATGAGAGATTCCGGCTTGTTCGTCAGACGCAGGATTTCTCCCACGACTTCGAGGTTCGTTTTCTCGTGACCGCTACCGATGTTGTAGATCTCGCCCGGCGTGCCGCGCTCCAAAGCTAGAAGGACCGCCCGCGAATGTTCATCGGCAAAGATCCACTCCCGCACATTCAGCCCATCGCCGTAGATCGGAAGCGAGCGGTCTTCCATCGCATTCGTGATCAATACCGGGATCAGCTTTTCCGGAAATTGATACGGGCCATAGTTGTTGGAGCATCGTGTCACGAGCCCCGGCAGCCGATGCGTTTTGTAATAGGCCAGAACGAGAAGGTCGGCCGCTGCCTTGCTCGCCGAATAGGGACTGCTGGGATCCAGGGGACTGTTTTCGCGAAAAGAACCCGTGGAGCCAAGGCTGCCATACACTTCGTCGGTTGAAATCTGAACGTACTTCGAGATCTTGTGCTTGCGTGCCTGTTCCAGCAAGCAGCGCGTGCCTTCAACATTGGTGCGCAAAAAAGGCCTGGAATCTTCGATCGACCGATCGACGTGCGTTTCAGCGGCGAAGTTCACGATGGCTTCGATTCGATGTTGCTCGAATACGTTCTCGACTTGAGTTTCGTCCGCGATATCGCCTCGAACAAACTGGTATTGCGGATTAGCTGCGACTTCCTCAACGTTTCGTAGATTTCCGGCATACGTCAGCAAATCGAAGTTAACCACATCGATCTCTTTGCGCATGCGGAGAACGTAGCGGACAAAGCTGGAACCGATGAAACCCGCCCCGCCTGTCACGAGTACCTTCATTGTTGTCTTAGCATTGAGGCCGAGGCGCGGATGGCATCTTGGGATATCTCTTGGGAATTGCTTTCGAACTGGCTCGCAACGAGGATGTTCGTGCGAAGCAAGGAATCGAACGTCCCGGCGTCGGACCACCAACCGTCCACGATGCCGTACGTGATATCGTTTCGATCGATGTATGCATTATTAACGTCTGTGATTTCGAGCTCGCCGCGGCCGGAAGGTTTGAGTGTCCCGACGATATCGAATACCGTGTGGTCATACATGTAAAGGCCCGTGACGGCATAGTCGGATTTTGGAGCCTTCGGTTTTTCCTCAATTTTCATGATGCGTTCACCGCTGATGATGGGGACTCCGAACCGCTGTGGATTCTCGACCTTCTTCAAGTGAATCTTGGCACCGTGACCTCGTTTGATGAAATCTTCCGCGGATTCCCGAACACTCTTTTCATACAGGTTGTCACCCAGAATCACGCAGACGAGATCGTTATCCACGAAATACTCGGCCAGAGCAAGCGCAGCAGCGATACCATCCTCACCCTCCTGGTACGTATAGTCGAGGTGCTTCAACCCGAACTGTTTTCCGTTGCCAAGAAGCCTTAGAAAATCCCCGGCATTGTTGCCGCCGGTGACGACGAGGATCTCCGAAATGCCGGCGTCCACGAGCGTCTGGATCGGGTAATAGATCATCGGCCGGTTGTATACCGGCAGCAGATGTTTGTTCGTGACCTTCGTCAGCGGGAAAAGCCGCGTTCCAAGGCCGCCCGCGAGAACAATCCCCTTCATAGTAGGTCACACCTCGTACCGTTATATTTTGGCCGCGATTACGCGAGCGGGAATCAAGAGGACTTGTCCCCTTCATTCTCGTCCCTGAAACACCAATTTAACCGGAAATCATGAGGTCCTTGAATAATTTTTCATAAGCGCTGGTGACGGCATCCCAGGAATAGCAGGCCTTTGCGCGGTCTGCAGCTTCTTTGCGCAGGCATTCGACCAGTTCCACATCCTTTAGTGTGACTCGAATCTGATGGGTGAGACTTTCCGCATCCTGGAAGTAGAGGCCACAATCGCCCACCACTTCCCGATTTTCCGGAGTGTTGTTGACGATGACGCAATTCCCTGCGCCCATAGCCTCGACCAGAGCGGGATGCGTCCCGCCGACTTCCGTCGCTTGAATGTACGCGTGAGCGTGGGATTGAAGCTCACGATAACCCAGGCCGTAGATAGCGCCTGGGAAGAGGATTCGAGCATCGTTTGTCGACTTCAATTGTTCAATGTACCTGTGAGCATAAGGGGCGTCGCCCACAATCAGAAGCCGCTTACCCGTCCTGACTCTTTCAAAGGCCTGCACAACAATGTGCGCGTTATTCTCCGGCTCGAGCCGGCTCACATATAAGAAATATTCTCGTGACCGCAGACCGAGTTGCTGGAGAACAGTTGTGGTTTCGGTCCGTTCACAATTCGCGCCATACATGATCGTCACAGAGGCCCGGCCATATTTATTCAGGTAATAATCCCGAATCACATCTGCATCGCTGACGATGACATTGGGAATTATGGTTGCGAGATACTCCGAGAACCGGTAGTAGGCGCGTCCCGGCGTTCCCCATTTCTTGCGCAGACGTTCGATTCCGTCCACATTCAAAGCCACAGGCGTGCCGCTCAATCTCGGTACAAAGGCGAATATGGCATTGGCGGCGTTGCACATGAGGACACAATCGAAGCGCTTTCGCACCAACGCATGCAAAACGGAGAGAAAGGTGTGGACCACTGTATCCAAATATTTTGTTCCGATCGTCGGAAGAATCGTTAGCTTTACGCCTTTGTAAGTGGGTTCGGGATACCGGATGTTGTTCGATCGACCGTAGACTGTCACCTCGTGACCGCGAGCAACCAGGCGCGTGGACAACTCTTCGGCGAATGTCTCGAATCCCCCATAGTTTGCCGGAATGCCCCGAGTTCCCATGATGGCCAGTTTCATCGGATCGGATTATAGTCTATGCTCGGGCATCGGCGCCGACACTACCAAGATCGCCTATGAAGGACCTCATCTCACACCTTAAACAGCAGCTACCCGAAAACCTCCGTTTCCTCGAGCGAATGGTTTCGATGGAATCTCCGAGCTTCGACAAGCCGCTGGTGGACAAATTCGTGAGGTTCGCCGGCTCGCGGTTTCAAGAGATAGGAGGTGAGATCGAGTATGTGGCCACCGAGCGGTTCGGAGACCAGATGCTGGCCCGATTCAGCGGCAAGTCCAGTGACCGGATCCTCCTGTTAGGGCATTCGGACACGGTCTGGCCCGCGGGTGAAATCGAGAAACGGCCTTTCAAAATCGGAGATGGAAGGGTGTTCGGACCTGGTGTGTTCGACATGAAGGCAGGGATTTTGCTGATGTGGATGGCCGTTGGCGCACTGTCAAGAATGCGTGGAGCCTTAGAAAGATCCGTCACCGTTCTGCTGACCAGTGATGAGGAAGTCGGCAGCAACTCGTCGCGGGCGCTTACGGAGTCCGAAGCCGCTCGATGCCGCGCTGTGTTTGTGCTGGAGCCTTCGCTACCCGGAGGTGTCTTAAAGACCGCACGCAAGGGAGTCGGTCAATTCACCTTGAAAGCAGTTGGAAGGGCAGCGCATGCCGGCATTGATCCGTTGAAGGGTGTGAATGCGATCGAAGAAATCTCGCGGCAGATCCTGAAGCTGCACAGGCTAACGGATGTTGTTCAAGGTACCACTGTGACCGTCGGCGTTGTGCAAGGTGGTACGCGGTCGAACGTAGTGCCCGCAGAAGCCGCCGCGGAAATTGATGTGCGAATCACTTCGATGGGCGAAGCCGGGCGCGTA
>QHXC01000078.1 GCA_003222815.1 Acidobacteriota bacterium
TTGACGTCACGTCCTTCATTCGCAATCTGTGCGTCCCACTTCGCACCCGCCGCATTGACGATAAATTCATATGCATTGCGATCATCGTGAAACGTATCGAGAACGATCTGAACCGAATCGCCCGTTTCAACCGTAAAATCCTTCTTGAGTTCAGTAATGATCACGCGGGCGGGTTCGGAGTCATTGGCGACGATGCCAAAGTAAATACTGTCGCTATCGTACAGGACGCGAATTTCTGTTCGTTCTGAGGTCGACTCGCCTTCATCAGGCTCCTTCTGAATGAATTCGGTTGCCTGTGGGGCGTCCGCCCACACGGGTTCGTCAAGCCGTCCATCGATTGTGATCTTGTCCGTGATTTTCACAGCACGAAGCCGTTTCTCCAGACGGGCAGTGTCGTAGTTGATGTCTTTTGCAAAAGAACCGGTAGCAAACCACAAGAGCCATAAAGGAAGACATAAAAGGCACCAAGTTTTCATAAGAAGGCAACATTATATGCGGGTCACGAGTGAAGGTATTCACCAAGCTGACCAGCTCCCCAGACATATGGTGACACGTCACGTGTCACCATCCGTTTCGGCTCCGGCCGTGAGCTTCCCTTTCAATAGAGTTTGCTTTCCCGCGATGAAGATGAACTCCGTCTCCGAGATAACCGGCAACGCGTCATTGATGCTTTTCTTCGTGACCGACACGGGTAGTGCCCTGACGGCGCCGGTTATCCGGGTCACTCCGACAGTCTTCTTTGTGGCCAAGACAACTCGATCCGTCACGGCGATACATTGCTTTATCACAAAGCAACATTGATTTTTGAAATTGCAACATTGCTTTGTCCCGAAGTTAATTTGTTTTGTCGCGTGGAAGTCCTTCTCCCTCAATGGAGTAGCGCTATCCCCTCCGGCGACACATTGCTTTGGCGCAAAGCCATGTTGGTTTTTCACATTGCAACATTACATTGGCGCAAAACCATATTGGTTTTTCGAAAAGCAATGTGGCTTTACAGCAAAACGACGTTGCTTTTTCATGAACCAACATTGCTTCGTGGCGAAGACAATTTGTTCCGTCACAGTGCAACCTAGTTCCGTGTCCCGGAAACCTTGCTTTTCCCGGGAAACACGTTGTTCCGTCACGAAAACACTTGCTTCCGGGTGGAGTTTTGAATTTCTTCGGTCCTGTTCCAGGAAGGAATCCGGCGGCGCATGGTATAACTTCGTGTGATTTGCGAGCAGGCCCTCCTTTCAAAACTGACACGGCGCCTCATTCCGTTCATGTTTCTGTTGTATATCGTGGCCTACCTGGACCGCATCAACGTAGGTTTTGCAGCGCTACAGTTGAACGAAGCATTGAAGTTCGATCCGGCAGTATTTGGATTGGGCGCGGGAATCTTTTTCGTCGGGTATTTCATTTTCGAGGTTCCGAGCAATCTCATCATGGAACGGGTAGGCGCCCGCATCTGGATGGCACGCATCCTGACGACGTGGGGCGTCATTTCTTCAGCCATGATGTTTGTCCGGGGCCCATGGACCTTTTACACATTGCGATTCCTTCTTGGTGTTGCGGAAGCAGGATTTTTTCCAGGCATGATTCTCTACCTTACTTACTGGTTTCCCGCGGAGGCTCGCGGCCGAGCGGTGGCGCGCTTTATGACAGCGACCGCGATCGCTGGTGTGGTGGGCGGCCCGGTTTCTGGTGCTCTGCTGGAAATGAGTGGTGCCGCTGGACTCGCAGGCTGGCAGTGGTTGTTTCTCATTGAAGGTCTGCCGGCGGTCATTCTCGGTTTCGTTACGTTGATGTACCTTCCGGATGGGCCAAGAAACGCAAGTTGGCTCAGCACCGCCGAGAAGGCCTGGATCGCATCCCGGCTCGAAGAGGAACGTAAGCACGTTTTCGAGCATGGCCATCACACCCTGCGCGATGCCATAGGCAGCAGCCGAGTGTGGAACTTCAGCCTGATTTACTTTGCAATCATCATGAGTTTCTACGGTGTGAGCTTCTGGCTGCCTCAGATCATTCAGTCCTTCTCTGGATTGAGCAATTTGATGGTCGGATTCCTCAGCGCCATTCCGTATCTCGCCGCATCCTTTGGAATGGTCGTCATCGGAAGAAGTTCCGACCGCACCGGCGACCGCCGATGGCATGTCGCCAGCTCAGCGCTCGCCGGAGCGGTCGGGCTTATTGCTGCCGCCTTCATCAAGGCGCCCGCCGGTGAACTTCTGGCGCTTGCATTCGCAGCCGTAGGAATCTGGGGAACACTCGGTCCGTTCTGGGCAATGTCGTCGCAGTTCCTGAGTGGAACAGGCGCTGCGGCCGGTATTGCACTGATCAATTCGGTGGGAAACCTCGGAGGATTTCTCGGTCCCTACCTCGTCGGGCTGGTGCGGAGCAGAACCGAGAACTTTACCGTCGCGCTTCTGACTCTCGCTCTATTTCCTCTTCTTGGGGCTATCATCACATCTACCTTAAGAGTCCAGAAGCTGCGCACGGCCGGACCGGATAACTTCTGACGAGTCTCTGGACATGGCGAGCATTGTACCGGATTCAGGAAGGCATCATGGGCAAACGCACCATGAACTCACTGCCGCGGCCCGGGCCTTCACTCTTTGCTTCAACCGTCCCGGAGTGCATGCGCACCAGATTCTGAACGAGTGTGAGTCCAATACCCAATCCGCCTTCAGACCTCGCCAGAGACCGGTCACCTTGCTCAAAAAGCTGAAAGATGCGCGGGAGCAAGTCCGGCGCGATGCCGCGGCCATTGTCGACTACTCGCAACATCGCGGAATCCCCCTCATGGTGCACGCTGACCGTAATTTGCCCGCCGGGCGGAGTGAATTTCACGGCATTGTTCAATAGATTCGTGATGACCTGCTCGATGCGGGTGACGTCGGCGGAAATCGGTACAGGGCCGGGTACAAAGTCCGTCACGAGACGGAGATTCTTCTTTTCCAGGACGGTGCGCGACGCGTCGAGGCTTCGGCGCACAAGAGTAGTGAGGTCTGTGGATTCCTTGTTGAGCCGAATCTGTCCATGAGTGATTCGTGAGACGTCCAGCAGGTCGTCCAGCAAGCGGCTCATATGTTGAACCTGCCGTTCGATGATCTCGCAGGTCCAGTCGATCCTGGCGGTATCGGTCTTGCTCGAGCGGATGATCTCCACGGCATTGCGAATGGGCGCCAGCGGGTTCCGCAATTCGTGCGCGAGCATTGCAAGAAATTCGTCTTTCCTCCGGTTTGCTTCCTGCATCTCTCGTTCGGAGTTCTTCTTCTCCGTGATATCTGTCAGCGCTCCGACCCATTCCCGGATATTGCCGTTGGGTTCGAGGACCGGAACTGCCCGCGCCAAGACGTTACGGTAAGTCCCATCGGCTGCCAGGACTCGAAATTCGTTTTCGTGGGAAGTTCGTGTTGCCAGGGAATGTTCCCATACCTCACTGACGCGTTGGATGTCATCGGGATGGAGCTTTCGCATCCAACCGCGGCCCATCATCTCTTCTTTGGTTTGGCCCGTGAAAGCTCTCCAGGTTGGCAGGTCCTCGACCACTTCGCCGGGCGCGTCGGTGGACCACACCACTTGAGAAGAAGCCAGCACAAGCGACTTGTATCGTTGTTCACTCCGGCGCAAGGAAGCCCTGGCCTCGTCCAGCCCGGTTACGGCAATTGCCATGATCAGGCCGGTGCTCGCGGCAACGACCATAAACAACTGTAGTGATATGAGGCCTTCATTGATGGTGTCGATCGCAAAGGGACCGAATCCTTCAACCGTGCTGAAAATAGCCATGCTTGATGTGATGAACACCGTTATGGCCGTCCCACACGTTCCGAAACGTAAAGCCGACCAGATCAGAAGAGGAAAGATGGCGTACAGGTAGTATCTCAGCTCGGTCGGTCCACGCCAGCCGAAAACAAGCACATGCAGGCCGGCCAGGAGAATAAGAAGCGCGATGAATTCGGGCAGATCGCGCGAACGCAAGCGCCGGCGCGATTCGCTTGCCACCAACGTCAGCACAAGCGGCGCGACGATCACGTCACCCATTCCGTCGCCGAGAAACCACACACCCCACAGGGACCCGAATCGCTCCCAAGGTTGCATTCCCGTCAAGCACAGGCTCGTTACTCCGATTGTTGAGCTGACCATTGTGCTGACCATAGCGCCGAAGAAGATCAGGCCGAAAAAATCCCGGAATCGTTCCAGGGAGGGCCGAAACCCGATCACACGATTGAGCAGATATGCGCCAACAAGCGCTTCCAGCGTGTTACCGGTCGCGATGCCAAGGGATGTGACTGGCCCAGTATTCGTCGTGAGATTTACGATCAATGCTCCGAGTGTGATGGCGGGCCAAATGCGATATCCGAGTAAAAGCACCGCGCTTAATGCAATTCCGGTGGGCGGCCAGACGACTGTGACCTGCTCGGCGACAAACGCCAGCCTCAATCCCATTTTTGCGCTGGCGACGTACACTGCGGCCGTCAGTAAACCAAGGCCGATGAATTGGAGGCGTCCTGTCTTCATGAGAGGTTCTGGATTGAGTTTACGCATTAGGACGCGGCTAAAGCCCGCGACTACACGGAGGCGACAACGTTTGGGACAACCTGTAGTCGCGGGCTTCAGCCCGCGTTCATTCGCGCATGTCAGTTCCACCTCTCTATGTTCGTCTATTCAGCCTGGTTGCTGAAACGGTAAGCACCCGCGGCGGTAAGCAGGACTGCAACGCCGGCCACGACAGTCAGGTCGAAAATGAGGCTCCAGCGGATGAGCCCGGCTCTGGTCGCGACATCAACAATGGTTCGCCCGACGAGCCCGCCGGTCGCCATTGTAGTCCCAGAGAAGAGGATGTTGCGCAGACCGTCAACAAAATACGTGAGGGGATTTATGGTCATCAGGGCTTTGATCCAGGTAGGCGCCGATGCCAGCGGGAACATGGCGCCGCTCAAGAAATAGAGCGGCATGATCAGGAAGTTCATGATCATTTGAAATCCCTGCATGGATGACATACGCGCGGCGATCGCAATCCCAAGACTTGTCAGCGCAACGCCGATCAAGAAGGCCATGATCCACATTTCAACAATGATCCCTGGCGAAAGATGAATTCCAATGATCGGCGCAATCAGAATGAGAATCGTTGCCTGAACAATGGCAATCGTCGCCCCGCCGAGCGTTTTGCCCAGTGCGACTGCCCATCGAGGCACGGGCGCAACGAGAACTTCCTTAAGAAAACCAAACTCACGGTCCCAGATGATCGAAACCGCGGAGAAGATCGACGTGAAGAGAATGCTCATGCCGATCACACCGGGATACATGAATGTCAGGTAGTTGATGCCGCCGCTGGCATTCAGAGTTACGCCCGAGCTGATGCCGTTGCCGAGCACCGCCAAATAGAGGAGCGGCTGCGCGATCATGGCGACGACGCGAAATTTTTCCCTCACGAAGGTTTTGGCTTCACGGAGCCAGATCGTGTAGACCGTCTTCAAGGCGAGTCTCATCGTCTCCTCCATAGTTGCGCGGCCTGGCGGAGCTGGTCGAGCGAGCTTCCTTCCTGCACGCGGATGCTATGCCCGGTCAACCTCAGAAAGACATCCTCCAGGCTGGGTTCCTTTACTTGTATCGATTTGATACGTCCGGCAAGGTCAGAAACGAGCCGGGGTACGAATTCGGCGCCGGCCGCCATTTGAAAGTGAACGTCGTTGCCGATTTTCTGGACATCCACGTTATAGGCCTTCTTGATGTCATCGGCGAGTGCTTCATCGCCGCTGACGATAATCTTGTCGCCGCCGATCATGCGTTTGAGCATGGCCGGCGAATCGACGGCCTGGATCTTTCCATGATCGATCACCGCGATCCTGTCGCAGTGTTCGGCCTCCTCCATGTAATGCGTCGTCATGAATATGGTGGTGCCCTTTTCCTCCCGCAGCTCTTTGACATGTTTCCAGATCGCATTCCGCGTTTGAGGGTCCAGGCCGAGTGTCGGCTCATCCAGGAAAAGAACCTTTGGATGATGCAGAAGTCCGCGCGCGATTTCCAGCCGGCGTTTCATTCCGCCCGAAAATGTTCTGACAAGGGAATGGCGCCGGTCGAGCAGGTCGACGAGGCGAAGCACATCGTCGGCTCTCTCAACGAAGACACTCGATGGAAGGTCGTAGAGCATAGCGTGGAACCAGAGGTTTTCCTGCGCCGTGAGGCGATCGTCGAGGGACTGATCCTGGAACACAAGACCGATGCTCCGTCTCACTTCATTCGGATTTGTGAGAACGTCAAAGCCCGCCACGACCGCTTTGCCTGCCGTTGGCCGCAGGAGAGTCGCAAGAATTTTGATCGTCGTCGACTTTCCCGCTCCGTTTGGTCCAAGAAAACCGAACATTTGTCCCGATTCAACGTTGAGCTGGATGTTGTCGACCGCCGTAATTGTGCCGAATTTCTTGATCAAATTTTCAACGTGAATGATGTTCATGGGCTTTCGCGAGAGAGACTGTACCACGGCTCGGGTTTTCTTCTCCTATTCGAACTCGGCCCTGGTCCGGCTGCCACGGACCGACACGTCCCTCGTGTGCCGAAGCACCTCAGCCTCCTTTCAAAAACAGGTAGGCGGTAGTGCATATTCCGAAGTCCAGCAGAAGTCCGGCGTCCAGTTTATAAAGATCATGAACGAGGAAATCCGGAAGAAAGGGCGTGGCCGACCAGTAGATGAGATTGCCCAGCAAGACCGCCAGGAGCATTCTCATCCATCCGTGGATCACGACGGGATTCTAAGTGAATTCCGCAACAGTGCGGACCGCATAGAACGAGCCGGCCGCCCCTTGAAGCGGAGCTACGGAGAGGCGGAACTTCCATCGCGGCAGCGTCGACAAGTTGCACAGGTTTTCGACAACCGGGATTTTCGCGACAAGGATCAGTCGAGTTTGGGCATGACCGGTGTCCTCGGCATTCCGAATAACCCAGAAATCAACGCCCACGAGGCGAGCGCCCGAGCGCACCAATCGGAAGATCACGTCGTCGGACAGAAACGGTCCGGGTTCCCAGTAGGCCTCGGTGCCGAATCGGATATCCCATCCGGTCTGAATCAGCACAGCGTGGCCTTTCACCTGCGAATCGTGAAAGGGCACCTTTACCTCGTGGCGCACTGGGCCGACGGACTCGAGAACGATTCCGGGAACTGAATAGAGCGGATCTTGATTAGATTCCTCTCCTATATTGTGTCCCAGTTCCACGAGTCGACTCATGAGGCCTCTTTATAACAGATTTGACGCTTGGGGGAGGAAATGGGGAAGTGGAATTTCGGGGGACAGGCTCCAATTTCTTGGGTTGCATCAGGATCCCTGAAATTGGAGTCTGCCCCCGAAATTCCCCCGTTTCTTCCCCGCTTCTGCGATTCCGTCACGCCAATCTCGCACCGAAACCCGCGTCAATACAGGATCTTAGCCCGGGGATGGGAAATGGTCCGCTCCGTGCATCTTGAATCTTTATCCATTTGAGAGGTGCAAGATGAAAACCTTTAGGACAATTGTGGCCATCATGTCGTTGCTCTTTGGATTTGGGTTGGCATCCGGACAGCGCGCCGGCGCGCAAGACCAGATCCGAGTTCAACGAGGCGGGGACAACCCGATCTATAAGATTACGATCAACATCGTCGAGCGAACGATAACGGCAGTCGATTACCGCCATCGAGCGGGCTCCATGCCAATCGAGTTTCGCGGAACGCCTTTGCTACCTGACGCCAAGGGCGAAGCGAAGGTCGAAAGCAAACAAGGGTACATCGAAATCGATGCGAAATTCGATGAGCTGCAGCCGGCTACACGATTCGGCCCCGAGTATGTGACCTACGTCTTGTGGGCGATTACCCCGGAGGGGCGGCCGGTAAATCTCGGCGAAGTCATTCTCAACGGCGACAACAGCAAGTTGGACGTCACCACCGACCTTCAGGTCTTCGCCCTGATCGTTACTGCAGAGCCCTACTTCGCGGTCACGCAGCCGAGCAATGTTGTCGTGATCGAGAATTTTATACGGCCGGGCACAAAGGGCAAGTTCGAACAAGTCGACGCGAAATACGAACTGTTGGAGCGCGGACAATACACAGTGAACGTTCCCCCAGCCCAGTTAAAACCAATCAAGTTGGACAAGAAAACACCATTGGAGCTTTACGAAGCACAAAATGCCTTACGGATCGCGCGTTGGACGGGCGCTGATAAAGATGCGGCGGATACATTCAAAAAAGCCCAAGACTTGCTGACTCAGGCGGAACATTTAAGGGCTGACAACAAATCGTACAGATCCATTGCACAGGCTGCGCGCGGGGCCGTCCAGACGGCAGAGGACGCGCGGCTGATTGCTATCAAACGGCAGGACGAAGCGCGATTGGCTGAAGAGCGTGCTCGGACGGCCCAGCGGGAGCGCCAGGCTCAGGTTTCAGCCGAACAGGCAAGAGGAGATGCGGAGCATGCCGCCGAACTCCGGGCACAGGCAGAGCAGCTGCAGCGCCTGGAAGC
The DNA here is from genome assembly GCA_003222815.1 of Acidobacteriota bacterium. Classification (GTDB taxonomy): domain Bacteria; phylum Acidobacteriota; class Terriglobia; order 20CM-2-55-15; family 20CM-2-55-15; genus 20CM-2-55-15. The sequence continues at coordinate 8,469 of QHXC01000078.1, forward strand.
CGAACGCCGCGCCCGCGCCGATGGCGCGCGCGCAGCGGCCGAGTCCGCGAGAGAGCGGGCCGAGAGAGAGAAACAGGAGCTACGTATTCAGCTTAGCGAGCAATTGAGCAAAATTCTGGAGACCCGCGATACCGCGCGAGGTCTGATCATCAATATGTCCGACGTTGTTTTCGATACCGGCAAGTACACATTACGGCCTGACGCTCGTGAAAAGCTCGCCAAGATCGCAGGAATCGTGCTGGCGCATCCCGGCCTGAAACTCGAAGTCGAAGGCCATACCGATAGCGTTGGCTCCGAAGATTACAATCAGATATTGTCGGAAGAGCGCGCCAGTACCGTACGCGATTTCCTGATCCAACAGGGTGTGACTCCATCATCAATTACAGCTCGCGGCTTTGGTGAGAGCCAGCCGGTCGCTTCCAACGATACTCCGGCCGGCCGGCAACTCAACCGCCGCGTCGAGATGGTCGTTTCCGGTGACATTATCGGAACGCCGCTGGGACCGACGTCCAGACTAAAGCCGTAGAAACATCAAAAAAATGAAAAAATGGGGACATAGGGCTACGTCCCCATTTTCCATCCGCAATACAATGGGAGCATGAGCCTTCAAGCCGGCGACGCGTTGTTAGTCGTCGACATTCAAAATGACTTTTGTCCGGGAGGCGCTTTGGGCGTTAGCGCAGGGGACGAAGTTATCCCCGTGCTGAACAGATGGATCGGCGAAGCGGGCGCCAAAGGCGTTCCTATCTTTGCTACCCGCGACTGGCATCCAGCCGACCACATCAGCTTCAGACAACGCGGCGGTCCCTGGCCGCCACATTGTGTGCAGGGAACGCACGGCGCCGAGTTTCATCCGGACTTAAGGCTTCCTCCGGATGCCCAGATTGTCAGCAAGGCGACAACTCCGGATGTGGAGAGCTACTCGGCGTTCGGCGATACCGACCTGGTGAAGCGCTTGCGAGACGCAGGCGTCAAACGGGTTTGGATCGGTGGTTTGGCGCAGGACTATTGTGTCCGCTATTCTTCTCTCGATGCCATCAAACAAGGCTTCGAGGTCCATGTGATCGTGGATGCGACGCGTGCCGTGAACCTGAGTCCCGAAGACGGTCGACACGCGCTCCAGGAAATCAAGCGGGCCGGTGGCATCCTTGAGGAACCAGCGCAGCGATGAGCTCATATTGGGTGGACGACTCCAACGCCGCTCTGCTAACGGATTTCTACGAACTCACGATGCTGCAGTCGTATTTTGACGAAGGGATGAACGGTCTTTCGGTATTCGATCTCTTCGTGCGAAGACTTCCCCGCAAACGTAACTTCCTTGTCGCGTGTGGGCTTGAACACGTGCTCCATTATCTTGAAACTGTTTCGTTCTCCGCTGACGCGATCGAATACTTCCGGTCACTCCATCGATTTTCCGAGGCCTTTCTGACGAGTCTCAGCGAGTTCCGGTTTACTGGCGACGTCTATGCGGTTCCCGAAGGCACGGTCGTTTTCGCCAACGAGCCGATCGTTGAGGTCGTGGCGCCGCTGCCTCAGGCTCAGCTTATCGAGACGTTTCTGATGAACCAGATTCAATTGGCGACACAGCCTGCGTCCAAGGCCGCTCGTGTCGTGCATGCGGCGCGGGGCCGGTCTGTAGTGGATTTTGGTGTCAGGCGCATGCACGGGGCCGATGCTGGAATGAAGGAACCGCGGGCTTTTTACATCGCTGGTGTTGATGGGACATCGAACGTTCTTGCGGGGCAGGTATATAGCATTCCGGTAGCCGGTACCATGGCGCATAGCTACATTCAAGCGTGTGAGACCGAACTGGAAGCGTTCCGGCGTTTTGTCCACAGCTTTCCTGAGGCGATTTTGCTGGTGGACACGTACGACACGCTTCAAGGAATCCGTCACGTGATCGAACTGGCGCGCGAACTCGGTTCTCAGTTTCGCATCACCGGTATTCGTCTGGACTCGGGCGATCTGAGTCATCTGGCGAAAGAAGCCCGCCGGCTCCTCGACAGCGCCGGGCTCCCTCACCTGAAGATTTTTGTAAGCAGCAGTCTGGATGAATATGTGATTGAGAGCCTTCTTGCTTCGGACTCCCCCTTTGATGGCTTCGGTGTGGGCGCTCATATGGCGACCTCAGAAGACGCTCCGTTTCTGGATACCGCGTACAAGCTGGCCGAGTATGCGGGCAGACCCAGAATGAAATTGTCGGAGCAAAAAATCTCACTTCCCGGAAGAAAGCAGATCTTTCGCGAAAAGACCAATGGCAAGGCCACGCGCGATGTGCTTGGCCTCGCCAGTGAAAGCCTTCCCGGGCAACCTCTTCTCAACAAGGTCATGGAAAACGGCCGGAGAACGCGTCCGGCGAGCACTCTCGACGAATGCCGGTCACATTGCAAATCGGAATTGACCTCTCTTCCAGACGCCTTGCTGGATCTGTCGCCGGCCGATCCTGCGTATCCTGTTGACCTCAGCAGCCCGCTCAGCCGAATCAAAGACGAAATGGCGAGACAACTTCGCCGGTGGATGTCGGATGAGAATTGAGCATTGGGAATTGAGCATTGGGAATTGAGCATTGGTCAGATCCTCCCGAGCCCGCATTCTGCCAAGTTATTTTTTGCGCGAGCCCTCTTAGTGTCTTATTCCCTCGCTCCTCCGGTAAACTAGAACGAGGAGGTCGAGTCAATGAGTGGTTATCAAGTTCCGATTCCGGTCAATGATCCTGTCCGAGGTTATGAAACTGGCAGCTCCGATCGACAAGCCTTGAAGAAGAAACTTAGGGCGATGTCTGCGGAAAAGATCGAAATTCCGTTGTTGATCGGCGGCAAGGAAGTACGGACCGGCGATACGGGAACGCAAGTGATGCCACATCGTCACGGGCATGTGATCGCCACATGGCATAAGGCCGGCCCAAAGGAAGTGGAACAGGCAGTTGCAGCGGCTGGGGCAGCGAGGCGCGAGTGGGCTTCGTGGAGTTTAGAAGATCGGGCATCGGTATTTCTCCGGGCAGCGGATCTGTTGGCGACCACGTGGCGGTACACCATCAATGCCGCGACGATGCTCAATCAGAGCAAAACCGTCCATCAATCCGAAATCGACGCCGTTTGCGAATCGATCGATTTTTTGCGATTCAACGTCCACTTTGCCGAACAGATCCATAATAACCAGCCGTTCAGCGCGCCGGGAATGTGGAATCGCATGGACTACCGGCCACTTGAGGGTTTCGTCTATGCGGTCACGCCGTTCAACTTCACATCGATAGGAACAAATCTCTCTTCAGCACCCGCGCTCATGGGCAATGCCGTAATTTGGAAACCCGCAAGCTCGACAGTCTTCAGCAATTACCACGTGGCAAAATTGTTCGAAGCCGCCGGTCTTCCTCCCGGCGTCATCAATTTCGTGCCCGGAAACGCGGCGGCGATCAGCGACGTGGTGCTCAACCATCGTGATCTGGCAGGAATTCATTTCACCGGTTCCACAGAGGTTTTCCAAACGATGTGGCGCACCGCAGGCGAGAACATCGCCAGATACAGAACGTATCCGCGGCTCGTTGGTGAAACGGGCGGCAAAGACTTCATCATCGCCCATGTGAGCGCGGAACCGGATGCTCTGATCACGGCGATCCTCCGCGGCGGTTATGAGTATCAGGGACAAAAATGCAGCGCAGTATCGCGCGTCTACATTCCCGATACTCTCTGGAAGCGAATCAAAGATGACCTTATCGGCAACATCAACAGTATTTCGATGGGAGATGTGTCGGATTTCCGGAATTTCGTAGGAGCTGTTATCGATCGTGCCTCCTTCAAGAAACTGACGGGTTACCTGGAGGAGGTGCGGCGATCCAGTGATGCGCAGATTATTGCTGGAGGCGAGACGGACGATTCGATTGGATATTTCATTCGGCCCACGCTGATTCAAGCTCGCCGGCCGGATTATCGAACGATGTGCGAAGAGCTGTTCGGTCCGGTCGTAACGTTGTACGTCTATCCTGAAAAGGAATGGGAATCGACCCTTTCCATCGTCGACAGTTCGACTCCTTATGCTCTCACCGGTTCAGTTTTCTCGACTGACCGCACCGCGATCGCCGATGCCCACCGGGCGCTGAGGTTTGCCGCGGGCAATTTCTACGTAAACGACAAGCCGACCGGCGCCGTCGTGGGACAACAACCATTCGGCGGCGGCAGAGCAAGCGGGACCAATGACAAAGCTGGATCCATGATGAATCTGCTTCGATGGGTCAGCGCCCGCACGATCAAGGAAACATTTGTTCCGCCCACGAACTATCGATACCCCTTCATGGCTGAGGAGTAATTCGGGGTCAGGGGAGTCGCCGCGCAATCCGCGGCTACATTACTCTGGCATCACGTGTGCATATTTCCCCTCCGAAGAAGGAGGGAACATGAAGTCGAGGGTCGAAGGTGCACCGAAAAGAACGTTTCTGGATATTCCGAATGCTGCCGGACTCGCTGGGTTTTCTGTGCGTCATTTCCGCAGAATCATTGAGGATGAGCGAATCCGAATCGTTCAGATTGGACGTAAATTCTTTATACTTGGCGCCGATTTCGAGCGCTGGCAGGCGACCAAAAAAGCCAGGGCCTCATGAGACCGTTCCATCAACTTTGTTGATATCGCATCGAATTAGAAGCGGCCGTACATGCTACGGCCGCACCGCTTGAACCTTCCCGACCCGCCTCGTTACACTGTCTCTCATGACTACAAATATCGAAACCTTCCAATTCCAGGCGGAAGCTCGCCAAGTCCTGGAGCTGATGATCCATTCCCTGTATACGAATA
>QHXC01000079.1 GCA_003222815.1 Acidobacteriota bacterium
TCGGCCTAATGGACGCAGTGCAAAGGTTGACTCACGTCCTGGGCGGATCCAGAGAATACCGCCGTCTGGTGTTGCCGTTGTGTAGATTTCCCCCGCAGAGTTGGCTGGCACGAATAGCGACGGAGCGGAAAAACCAAGGCAAAACGGAGCGACGAGCAACCTCCTCCGGAAGTATGTAGATGAGCCTATTGCGGCAAGTTCACGTCTACCGACTTGAAGGTTCCGTTGTAGCTGATGATTCGCGCGATTCTCGGAAGCGCAACCGGCGATGCGGAACCCAAGGTCATGATCGGTGGATTTACCGGTTGGACACTATAGATCGCATCTGGCGAACCGTCGTAGGACCGAGCGAGCTTCGCGTCACCTCGAGTTGGGAGCGCGGTCGAAGGAAAACCGCTGTAATCCGCGGGGAGCTTCGCGCCACCGACCCCCACATCCATAGCCACGAGGCTGCGAGTGCTCGTCAACTGGTTGTTCGAAGTCAGCGCGTACACCGTGCCGATCGCATATACCGCCCATTGTCCCGCCCCAGTGATCTGGAATGTCGCCGAATACTCTTTCGTGACAACAGTGCCTCCACCCGGCGGAACAACGATGACGCGCGTCCTGGGAATTGTTGGAACGCGCACGGGAGCCGTCTGTCCGGTCATTATCAGCGGATAGCTGTAAATGAAGTCAAAGACGATGAGGTTTCCATAATTGTCCAGAATGGAGCCGCTCGGAGCGTAGTATGCAATCGGTGCAATGTTCCCCGGACGACCGATGATAATCCCAGCTTGCCCTCCCTCGCTCTGCGAATGGACCGTCGAAGCGCTCAGCAACAGAACGACCAGTAGAGTTCGTCGCATTGCTCTTTACCTCCTCGGAGGTCTTTTACCACCAAGAATCGTCTTTCATCAAGCCCTCCGCCAAAGGTCCATGCCGGGCTGTGGCGGATTTGGGTGATGATGCGGCAGGAGAGTCTCTCGATCGTCGCGACTGGCCGAGTGGTGACTTCCCTGTTGGCTGCATATGGTTTTCATGGATATCGCTGGTCATCATTATGATCACACGGCGACAAAAGGCTAGGTGACAGCGGCTATGTGTCAGGCGCTACGCCGCCGGGAACTGCCTGGATAGTGAGGGTGCTGCTTCCGCCAACAGGGACGCCCGTTGCGGGTACACCGGAAGCCACGAAACGAGGTGTCGATGGCGTATAGGTCAGGTTCACGATCGTGTCTGTCGGGTTTCCAGTGAAGTAGTTGTCAAACGCAAACACTGAAAAATCGAAGCGGCTACTGGCGTTCAGGCCCAGGGCGGATAGCGGCGCAGTGAGGATGGCGTTTGCCGAATTGAGGTCGGCATCGGTGAAGAAGAAGATGGTGGCGGCGTTCGTGGCAACGTTGAAGACAGCCACGACATTCTGACCGGTCGCTGCAAATCCTCCATTCTCCAAATTGAACACGACATAGTCGGGTACTCCGTCGCGATTCGCATCAACATAAATGTCGAATTCTGCGGGATAGTTGGGATGCGCGCGCACGCCAAACGTGTTGATGGCGAACTGAATTGCAGGGCCTAATCCGCTGTTGACCAACCGCGCACCGACGGACTTCATGTCGATGACGGCGAAGTTGTCGCCGGGACCGGGCAGCAGTCGCGGCGGGATTTCGCGGCTCGTGCCCAGGAGCGAGAAGACGTCGACGCGGCCATTCACCGCTCCATCCTCGTTGCTCAGAACGAGGTTTCCTGTGCCTTTTTTCAAATGCACCTTCTTAGAAACAGTAACATCTGCTGCGCGGTGCGGCAGGAGCTGCCAGGGCAAACGGAGCGAGTCCGTATTATCGGTCAAGGTGATGTATCCATCGAACTCCACGTCCTGCAGCCTGAAGCCGTCGCCGCCACGGCTGCCGCCGTTTAGTGTCCAAATTGGAAGTTTCGTCGCGTTCGTACTCAGCCGCACCCTGAAACTCGCACTTCCATGGGCCGGCACACTGATACTGGATGGAGCAATCATGTTCACCGCACCACTCGCCGAGTCCGACGCGTATCGAAAGCTGGGTGTGATGGAGTAAGTTCGACGGCCAAACGCGCGATTGACTCGGACTTCACCACCGCCTATCCGGGTGATTGGCGCAACCACGCCCGGCTGTGTTGCAGGGTTGATCTTGATATTTGTTTCTGCGGTATTCATGAGCAGAGCCTTGATCTCCAGCGGAGCGACCCCGGGATGGGCCTGAATCAAAAGTGCCGCCGATCCCGCAATCATCGGTGTTGCACCAGACGTGCCGCCAAAAGCTACTTGTCCGGTCCCAGTGCCGGCTTCTGCGGATACAGATGCGCCGGGTGCAGCGATATCGGGTTTGATGCTGTTGAAGCTGTAGGACGGGCCGCGCGCGGACCTGCTCACCATGCTCATCACCAGCGGAACTTTGTTGTTGGGATCAAATCTCGCAACGACGCCCACAGCGAGCTGCCCCTTGATTGTGTTCGCTGTCGCCTGGCTGATCATTAAACCTGGAATCGTGATCGGCGGACCACCCCCGAAAGCCCCTTCGAACGGATCGACCGGAGTTACGAGACCGATTACGCCGACAAGTCCACCACCATCTCCGATGTTGCGGATCTTGGCGCTGAACGCACATACCCCTCGATCTACCAATACGATCTTTCCCGTAAGCGAACCCGCCGCGAACGCCGCGCAGCCGTTCAAGTTTCCACCGGCGCCGTTTCCGTACTGCAGCGGAGCCTGGATTACTGCAGTCAGCGGAGCCGACCAGGGCTGGAAAACTGCAATGTAATCGCGAGCGATGGATGCCGGCGAAACGACCGTCATGAAGTTCTGGACTGCGGAAGGCACCTGGGTCTGAGCCACGCAGATCGCTTCGGGAGCGATGGAGGGCGAAGCGACGATGTAAGGACGGTCCGCGCCGTTGCCTGCGGCAGCGACTACGACCACTCCAAGTTGGGACGGAATCGATGAGGCCTCAGCGAGGTCGTGCCAATCCGCTGCAACTGGTCGAGACTGCGCTGCAAACCTTGACTGCATAGAGAAGGGCGCCCGGCGCAACACCTTTGTGCGAAGCGCCGTCATTGCCGGCGATGATATCGGCGACATGGGTTCCGTGGCCTCCCGCACAGGGAGCGGCAATGACGCTCGGTCCGCAATCGATCGGATCGGGGTCCGGCGCAAGCGGCCCGGACGGCCACCGTTCGCCGACGAAATCGAAACCGCCGACCACCTTGGCTGTAGGAAAAAGACCGTCCGTCGTTGTGTTCCTCGTATCGGCTGTCGTCGTCCCGTATGCAGCTGTATAGGCCGCGGCGGTACCGGGTCCTCCGAAAAATTTGTGGGTGTAATCGATCCCAGTGTCCAAAACAGCGACCCGAACGCCGGCGCCATTGAAGCCGACATTCTGGACAGCGGTCGCTCCGATGTAAGGCACGGTTTCAGATAAATCCAATTGGTAATCGTGAAGCTGGCGCACCGTGCGCACGCCAGGCAAAGCGGCAACGGCAGGCACCTGAGACGCGGCAATGGTGACGACTACAGCGTTGAGCGCTTTGCTCAGCTTGCCTAAGTCGCGCCCACGAAGGTTGCGTATCTGGGCCAAAAGCGTGTCCTGCTTCTGCCCCAACTGCACAAGGTAGTCCCGTTGTTGCGCAGGACTCAGTTTCCCGCCGACCTGCTTGGCATTCTTTCCGTGTGCCACTGCCAACGGGGCATCGACCAGCTGAACAACGACTTGACTGTCTCCCCCAAGTCCAAAAATCCTCGGGGTCAAGTTTGTCTGAACCGGCCCTCCGGGTAAAACCAGTTGGGAGACGTCAGGCGCCTGTTGCGCTCTGACATTTTGCGTCAACACCTGTGTGACGACAAATCCAACAACCACCAGTTTCAAACCGATTGCGCGCATGGTTTCCTCCGATTCACTTGCGACGTGGTGCTTCTGTTCCAGGTCGTTAAAATGGATGGCCGGTAGTTAGGGAACATCCGCTTCCAGTTACTTGGATCTTTCGAAAGACCCACAGCTTTCCGTCCCCCGCTCCCGCAGGGTTTGGTTTTTTAACTTGTTTGAATAGAGGGGGACTATCTTCCGAGCATTTTGTTCATTCGTCAAGGAAAAGAAGGTGCGAACGAAAGTGATTGGGTGTATGCTCGCCGCAATCGAAGAATTCCAAACTGTCCTCAACAGAAAATGATGTGCGCTGAACATTCGCAGGGGAGGAACGCATGAAATTGCGTGTCAATCCGAGATTACGTTTATTGGCGGTGGCGGGTGCCCTGGCGGCTTCGTTGACTTGGGTCCACGCGCAGCAGAGAGGCGGCGCCACGGTCGCGATCGATGCCGATGACATCGGTGGAGTCGTCGCGAGCGCGAAGGGCCCAGAAGCTGGCGTGTGGGTGATCGCAGAAACCACGGACCTGCCGGCGAAGTTCGCCAAGATGGTCGTCACCGACGATCAGGGGCACTACGTCCTGCCCGATCTGCCGCAGGCGAGCTACCAAGTCTTCGTGCGGGGCTACGGGTTGGTAGATTCGGCGCGCGTCCCTGCCAAGCCTGGGCAGCACCTCGATCTCAAAGCGGTTGTGGCGCCGGACGGACGCGCGGCCGCACAAGTGTATCCGGCAAATTATTGGCTGAGCCTCTTGAAGATTCCCAAAGGAGATCTGTCCGACAAGGACGTGGTTATTGAAACCAAGCGGTGTTTCTCATGCCATCAAGTAGGCGATGTGGCGACACGCGAAATTTCGAAGAATCTTGGATCCTACAAATCCGGCCTTGAGAAGTGGGATCACCACGTGACGATGGGACCTTCGGGGCCCGGCATGGCCTCCAACTTCAAGGCGATGGGAGCGCAGCGCAAGGCGTACGCGGACTGGACCGATCGGATCGCCGAGGGTGCATACCCCAAGCAAATCCCACCCCGTCCCACGGGCGTCGAGCGCAACCTGGTGATCTCGATGTGGGACTGGGCAATGCCGACGAGCCGGCGGAGTGATGTCGCCGCCACCGACGAGCGCAACCCCACGCTGAATGCGAACGGACTGATTTACGGAGCCATCCAAGGCTCCGACATCCTCGCCGTACTCGATCCGCGCAAGAACGAAACGTCGATGATCAAAATTCCCTCGAACGCTCCCTTACTCGATTCCGACACCCCGGCATCGCCGTACTGGGGAACCGAGAAGATTTGGCAGCGGCAGGCCGATCCCCGCAGCCCTGCGATGGATAGTCACGGTCGCGTATGGCTAACGGCCCGGATTCGCGCGCCGCAACAGCAGCCCGCGTTCTGCAAAGACGGGTCGATAAATAAATTCGCCAAATACTTCCCGCTCTCGGGTCCAAGCGCCAGGCAGATCGAAATGTACGACCCGAAGACCAAGCAGTTCACGATGATCGACAGCTGTTTTGCCGCGGACCATAATCACTTCGACGAAAAGGACTCGCTTGTTTTCGGCCAGAACAGCGCGATAGGCTGGTTCGACACGGCAATGTTCGACAAGACCCACGATGCCGCAGCGTCACAGGGATGGTGCCCGGCTGTGCTGGACACGAACGGCGATGGCAAGATCACCGAGTGGACCGAACCGAATGAACCGGTCGATCCCAAGAAGGACCACCGGATCAATTTCGGATGTTACTCGGATGCGATCAACCCCATCGATGGAAGCTTGTGGTGCTCGGGAATCGGCGAGCGGGATACGACGCTCGTGCGCCTCGAACGCGGGCTGAATCCGCCGCAGACGTGCAAGGCTGAAGTCTACGTGCCGCCGCCCGACAAGATGCCGCTGCCCGGCTCGGGCGGCGTCGCTATCGGCACGGACGGTCTGGTCTGGCAGAACTGGCGAGGCGCCCACGAAATCTTGAGCTTCGACCGCCGCAAGTGCAAGGTGCTGAATGGACCGAACGCAACTGGACAACAGTGCGCCGAGGGGTGGACTGTGTACAAGAAGGAGGGCCCCGCCTTCGACGGGGCGCCCGATGATCTCCGAACAGACATGCTGTATCTGACCGAAATCGATCGGGACAACACGCTGGGTCTTGGAAAGGACGTGGTGCTTGCCGGCGACGTCAACGCGGACTCGTTCTTCGTCGTGATGCCGAAAACCGGTCAGACATTGACGTTGCGCGTTCCGTATCCGTTGGGATTCCACTCTCGAGCGGCGTCGGGACGCATCGACGACCCGAATGCCGGCTGGAAGGGTCGCGGGTTCTGGTCGAGTTACTCGATGTACTCGCCCTGGCACCAGGAAGGCGGCAAGGGGACACGGCCAAAGATTGTGAAGTTCCAGGCCCGGCCAGATCCTCTCGCGAAATAGGCGGGCTTGCTCACAGACGGATGGCGAATTGGTTTGAGGCTTAAGGGAGGTTTCCAATGAGAAATATGAGAAATCGTGTTCTCACTTCAATGGCTGCGCTGATGCTCGCGATTGTACCCGCCGCCGGCCAGGCGACGAAGGCAGCGCCGAAGGCGAAGACTGCGGCTGCGGTGAAGGGAACGTGGACTCCGCCACGTACGCCCGACGGCCAGCCCGACCTTCAGGGAGTATGGACCAATAACAGCGTTACACCCTTGCAGCGCCCCAAGGAGCTCGCCGGGAAGGAATACTATACGGAAGCGGAATTGGCGGGGGTTCAAAAGCGGCAACGCGAGCGCCTGGCTGTGAATGAAGTTGAGGGTGAGCCGCCTGCTAACCATTCAGGCGTACCAGGCGCAGCCCCGGAGTATGTGCATTATGATCACGCCCAGTTCGGGCTGGACTGGCTCCAGTCCAAGGTTGCCTGGAACCGGCGAACCTCGCTGATTGTGGGGCCGGAGGGAACCATTCCTCCCTTGACGCCGGAAGCCCGAAAGAGACTCGCCGAGAGGGCGGCTAAGGAAAAGGGACATGAGTTCGACGGCCCGGAGAACCGGCCGTTGGGCTCGCGTTGTCTGGTTCGGGAGAACGCGGGACCGCCCCTGCTTCCCACGCGCTACAACAGCAATCTGCAGATCGTGCAGGCTCCCGGATACGTTGCCATTGAAGCCGAGGAGATCCACGATGTCCGCATCATTCGCTTGGACGGGCGTCCGCATCTGCCCAAGAACATCCACCAGTGGATGGGCGACTCGGTCGGCCATTGGGAGGGTAACACGCTGGTGGTCGACACCACCAATTTCACAGATCTGAATCCTTTCCCGGGAGCCCAGAACCTGCACGTGATTGAACGCATCACGCGCGCCGACGAAGACACGATTCTCTACCAATTCAGAGTGGAAGATCCGGGCATGTGGACCAGGCCTTGGTCGGGAGAAGTGCCCGTCAAGAAGATCGCGGGGCCACTCTGGGAGTACGCCTGTCATGAGGGGAATTATGGGTTGGAGAACACCCTGCGTGGCGCTCGCGTGGCCGAGGCGGAAGCCGCGAAAAAAGTAGCAAAGTAACTCGCCCGGATTGGATCATGAATCGAAGGCAGGTTCTTGCCGCGGCTGCTATCGGCTTGGCGCTCGGCGCCAGGTGGACACTGAGAAGCGGCGTGGTCTTCGGACAGTCGCAGCAGAATGTCCAGGTCCCGAAGTTTCGATACGATCCGACGTTTCCGCAACCGCTGCCCGAAAAGTGGGCGATCGGCGCGATCGGCGGAATGGCCGTCGATAGCCACGATCACATCTGGGTGCTGCACCGGCCGAGCCCGTTGCAGAAGAACGAGCGTTTCGCGGGCGCGGCCATGACGCCGCCCAGAGCGGATTGCTGCATCCCGGCGCCGCCGGTGCTCGAGTTCGATCAGGACGGCAAGTTGCTCGCATCATGGGGCGGCCCCGGCCAGGGTTACGAGTGGCCATCGACCGAGCACGGCATCTTTGTCGATGCGAAAGACAACGTCTGGCTGGCGGGAAGCGGCGACAAGGACGCCCAGGTCCTCAAGTTCACGACGCAGGGCAAGTTCCTGGCGCAGTTCGGCCATCAGGGCAAGAGCGGCGGCAGCTCCGACACGCAGAACCTTGGCGGCCCCGCCAACCTGACGGTGGATTCTGTAAACAATGAGCTGTATGTCGGTGACGGCTACAAGAACCGCCGCGTCATCGTGATCGACACCGAAAGGCTGACCTTCAAGCGCATGTGGGGCGCGTACGGCAACAAGCCGGACGACAAAGACCTTGGCCCGTACAACCCGGACGCACCGCCGGTGCAGCAATTCCGTTTGCCGCACAACGTTGCGCTGTCGAAAGACGGCTTCGTGTATGTCGCCGACCGCGTCAACGACCGCATACAGGTTTTCAAGAAGGACGGTACGTTTGTGCGGGAAGGATTCGTCGCGCCGAGAACGCTGCTCGCCGGGTCGACCTCCGGGCTCGCGTTCTCGCCGGATCAGCGCTTCCTGTACGTGATCGACGGCGCGAACCACCACGTCTGGATTCTTCTGCGTGAGACGCTCCAGGTCGTCGACCACATCGGACAGCAGGGTATCTTCGGCGGAGCGCTGAACGTGCCGCATGCCCTCGCGGTCGACAGCAAAGGGAACATCTACGTCGGCGAAAACTTCGACGGCCGGCGCTTCCAGCGGTTCGTGTACAAGGGAATGGGCGCGCCTACCGGCAAGACTCTTCCTCCTCCGCAACCGTAGCGTTGCCTCATGGCATGGGGACTTGAAGCGCTTCCGATGTCACCGACATGGAGCTAGACAAGTGAAGAACGAGCGTATGGCTGCGAAATCACGATTGTGGATTCTTCTGGTTGCCAGCTTGATATTGCCGGAACCGGCCCGAGCGCAGGAGCGGCCCACGGTTATCCGGGCGACGACGTTGCTCGACGGCAAAGGTGGGATCATGCGCAATGTGAGTATCGTCGTCCAGGGAACGCTCATCACCAGGATCGACCCCAACGCCCAAGGCGCGACCTACGATCTGAAAGGATTGACCGTCATGCCGGGATGGATCGATACCCATGTCCACATTGATGCTCACTTCGATCCCAATGGCAAAAGCCATAGTCCAGCCTCCGCCAAGGATGAAACGCCAGAACAGACCATGCTCTATGCTGTGGAGAATGCCTACAATGTTTTGATAGCCGGGTTTACGACGGTTCAGAGCGTTGGCGCACCCAGGGATCGGGACCTTCGAAATGCCATTGCGCGCGGAACAATTCCAGGGCCACGGTTGCTCACTTCATTGCGTCCCGTAGATGAAAACACCGGGACCCCCGAGGAAATTCGAGCGTTCGTCAGGCAGGTCGTGGCAGACGGCGCAGATTTGATCAAAGTTTTTGCGACGAAAAGTATCCGCGAAGGGGGCGGACCTATCTTGACGCAGGCTCAAGTCGATGCTGCTTGCGGCGAGGCAACATCCCTGGGTAAACGGAGCATCGTTCACGCCCAAGGTCCCGAAGGGGCCAGGGCTGCAGTTCTTGCCGGCTGCACCTCAGTGGAGCATGGATACCGGCTAACCGACGAAGTACTGGACCTGATGGCGCAACATGGAACCTACTATGATCCTAACTTCGGACTCTTGCTTCACAATTACATCGAGAACAAAGAGAAGTTTCTGGGGATAGGAAATTTCAACGAAAAGGGATTCGAGTACATGCAGAAAGGCATCCCGATTGGGATCGATACGTTCAAGCGCGCCTTGACCCGCAAGATCAAAATGGTTTTCGGAACCGATGTCGGAGCAGGGGGTCTCGGGAGAAACTTTGAGGAGTTCATCTATCGGATTAAAGATGGCGGTCAGCCACCGATGGATGCAATCATCTCCGCAACGTCTCGAGCGGCGGAATCAATCCGGATGCAGGATAAGATCGGAACCCTCACGCCCGGCATGGAAGCCGACATCGTTGCCGTGGACGGCAATCCTCTCAACGACACTACAGCCTTCCGGCGCGTCGTCTTTGTCATGAAAGCGGGGAAAGTCTACAAAAACGTCGCACCCCGCCGAACTGCCAGCAACTAACCAACCATCACGCTACTGAACCTGCGTGCATTGAAGATCGCTGCCGACCGTTAACGAGCCAGTGTAGGACTTCTTCACATCGGCGATTGCCGCGTCGAGATCGAACTGACCGATATGGCCCAGGATCATCTTCTTCGCACCGGCCTCCTGGCCCAGACGGCCAACTAGGGCAGGCGACGCGTGCAGCGGGCTGGGTGGAGCGTTGGCGGCGATGGCGAGATGCATAACTAGGACATTGGCGTTTTTTGCGAAATCGACGAATTTCGGGTCGGTGCCGTTCTGATCCGAACTGAACACCACCGAGACGCCCCGCGTCAGCACGCGGTAGGCGAGCGTCGGCAGGTTGGCATGTGGGATGCGCAATGCAGCCACGCTGATGCCATCGCGGTCGAACACCTTCGTTGGCTCGGTCTTGGTCACGTCAACGACACTGACATCGAAGCGCGGGCGCTCGGCGCCCGGCTGCTCGACGCCGAGCGTCGAGCCAAGCACCTGGTATGCTCCGGTCTTGGCATCGAACATGCGGCCGAGGAATGTCGCGAAATCGGGCGCGACATCGTTACCGGAGGGGCCGACGATGGGCAACGGCTCGCTGCGAATGCGATTGCTTCCCCACATCAGGGCAGCGAGGTCGGACGTGTGGTCGGGATGCAAATGGCTGATGCCCACCATTGCGAGATCGGCGAGCTTCGCCCGACTTTGCCCGAAGCGAATGTAGGTGCCGCCACCGATGTCGAACAGAAGCTTGGCCTGTGAACCCACCCACAGCAGATAGCCTGCCGAGGCCCGTTCGGGATTGATGGCCGGGCCGCCAGAGCCGAGAATCTGCACTGCGACCGGACTACCAACGCAGGTTTGCGCCGATGCGTTCGATACGATCGAGAAGAAGGCGAGCAGCGAGATGACGGTACAGCGAAACATGGGCGCACCTCTCAGCCAAGATGTCCGTGCAGCAATGATATCTCGGGCGTATACTTTGCACCATAAAATCGCTTTTAGCGTAAACGCTGCCGCGGGCCGAACGGATTCCAGGTCCGGCGCGGCTTGGATGAGTATCACTTTCAACAGCACCCAGTTTTGAAAACCAAGGGAGAGTGCAATGAGATGCCCGTTTAAGCAATTTCTCCGGATTACTGCGCTGCTATGCGGCCTAGCATTGACGGGGCATGCCCAGGGGCAGACGCCCCCGCCAACGAAGACGCTGCGAGCCGTGCCGAATTTCGTGACGGTGACCGACCAAACGATGCGGGCGCCCAGGCCTGCGGATTGGCTGATCCATCGCGGCAATTATCAAGCCTGGGGCTACAGTCCGCTCGACCAGATCAACAAAGCTAATGTTAAAACTCTGCAACTGGTCTGGGCACGCGGCATGGAGCCCGGCGCCAACGAGGCCACGCCCCTCGTCTACAACGGCGTGATGTATGTGGGTAATCCCGGCGACGTGATCCAGGCGATCGATGCCGCGACTGGGGACCTCATGTGGGAGTATCGGCACCCGCTGCCGCCAGCGGGGTCGCTCCGCAATGGCCTCGGACAACGCAAGCGCAGCATCGCGCTCTATGGCGACCAGATCTATTTTGTAACCTGGGACAATTTTGTCGTCTCGCTGGGCGCCCGCACGGGCGAGGTGGTCTGGCAGACCAATCGCGGCGGCGACTTGGACGTCAGCAACTCCACCGGCCCGATCGTGGCTAACGGCGTGGTCGTCGCGGGCAGCACGTGCCAGTATTCGGGCCACGGCTGTTATGTCACCGGTCACGACGCCAGAACCGGCCGGGAGCTCTGGCGGAATGAGATGATTCCCCGCCCAGGCGAGCCCGGTGACGAGACCTGGGCCGGCTCGCCATTCGAGAGCCGTTGGATGACGGGTGTCTGGGGTCAGCTCACCTACGATCCTGAACTCGATTTGGTCTACTACGGCTCAAGCGGTGTCGGCCCCGCCTCGGAAGCTCAGCGCAACATGCCGGGCGCAACAATGGCCGGCACGGACACGCGCTTCGCGGTCCGGCCCAAGACCGGCGAAGTGGTTTGGAAGCACCAGGTCCTGCCGCGCGACAACTGGGACCAGGAATGCACCTTCGAAATGATGATCATCAATACGCCGGTCAACCCCTCCGCCACAGACATGCTGTCGGTCAATCCGGACGCGCGCCGCGGGCCGCGCAAGACGCTGACCGGCGTCCCTTGCAAGACCGGAATCGTCTGGAGCTTCGACGCTGCCAACGGCGAGTTCCTGTGGGCGAAGCCGACCACGGAGCAGAACATCGTTGCCCGGATTGACCCGAAGGGGCTCGTCACGGTGAACGAGAACGCCGTGCTCAAGGAGGTTGGCAAAACCTATCACGTGTGCCCGACCTATAACGGCGGACGTGACTGGCCGCAAGGCGCCTACAATCCGAGATCCAACGTCATGTATATACCGCTTTCGAATCTCTGCATCGACTCGACGGCGCGCACCGATCGCAACGCCGCGCCGCAGTTCGTCTACAACACGACCAACGTCGGCAAGTTCGCGACCGGCAAGGATAAGGTCGGCCGCATCGACGCGATCTCGGTCGAGACCGGCAGGACCTTGTGGAGCTGGGAGACGCGCGTATCGAACTACTCCCCAATCCTGGCCACCGGCAGCGGGCTCCTATTCAACGGCTCGATGGACCGTTACTTGCGGGCGCTTGATGCCGACAGCGGCCAGGTCTTGTGGCAGACGCGGCTTCCCTCACAGGCCGTCGGTGGCGCCGTGACGTATTCGATCAACGGCCGCCAATTCATCGCCATCGCGGCCGGCGGCGGCCCGATCGCCGCCCTCGGCGTGGGCCTGACTCCTGAGGCGGACGCGCCCAGCGGCGGCAACGCCATGTACGTCTTCGCGCTGCCGCAATAGCTTACTTGCGTTCGAGCCGGCGGCTCGAGGTATTCTCGATCCGCCGGCTTGTGACTAAGTACAGCTTTTCGCAAATACGGTCACGTATGAGGAAACAAACGATCTGACCAATGCTCAATTCCCAATGCTCAATTCCCATCCGATGAGAATTGAGAATTGAGCATTGGTCAGAACTTGTCTTCAATCTTTTCTGGCAGCGGACGACGGTTCAGTTGCCTTGCAGCGCCTTGACGTGGGCCGTGACACTTTCGGCAAGCCCGTCCAGCCGATATCCGCCTTCGAGCACCGAAACCAGCCGGCCGTGGCTGAATTCATCGGCGAGCTTCATAACGACGCGGGTCATCGCGGCGAAGCCTTGAGGAGTAATATCGAACTGGCCCAACAGGTCGTTGCGCATGCTGTCGAAACCGGCGCTGATGAGAATGAAATCGGGTTTGAAGTTTCGCGCCGCTGGAACCAGCCTGGTTTCGAAAGCCTGAAGGAACTGGTCGTCGCCCGCGCCTGGGGCCATCGGCACATTCAGGATCTTGCCGGCTCCGCGTCCTCGGCCGGTTTCCCCCACCGAACCGGTGCCTGGGTAGGCGCCATAGTGATGCGTGCTGAAATAGAAAACGGATCCGTCGTTATAGAAGATGTCCTGGGTGCCGTTGCCGTGGTGATAATCCCAGTCCACGATCAACACGCGCCCGATACCATGCTTCATTTGCAGATACCGGGCCGCGATGGCGACGTTGTTGAAGATGCAGAAACCCATGCCGCGATCGGGTGTCGCGTGATGGCCTGGAGGCCGGACGGCTGCGAAGGCATTCCTGACTTTGCCGGCCATCACCGCGTCGACAACATTCAAGACTCCGCCGGCAGCGAATTCAGCGGCTCGCAGGGAATCCGGAGAAGCCAGCGTATCTCCCGTGCTCAGTTCCTTCAGTCCTTGCAGATTCGACAATTCCCGGCGAACCAATGCGACATAAGACGGTTTGTGCACCAACTCCAGTTCCTGGTCGGTAACACGGCGGGGAGCGATTCGGTAGAGACTTTTCAGCACGCCTCCTCGCTCCAGTCCGTCGCGGATGGCGATCAGACGCTCGGGGCGCTCCGGGTGGCCAGTGTTGCCTGCCAAATGCCGGAGATATATTTCATCAAAGAGCAGCCCTGTCTGCTGAGCCGGGGCCGACTCTACCTGAAAAGGGATGGATACCCGCAGCGCCAACAGCATGATGCCTATCAGAGCTGCCCGCGTCAGTAAGCGGCGACAAGCATTAACCATTGATCCCCCCAGCAAAAGCCGGTCGGAAATAAAGTAATGATGACGACTATCGGCGTGATTATAACGCCGCTGAGCCTGTATTCGTGATTGGCGCGCTCTTCGGAGGCATTCGACGGACTGGTGAAGGCGTGCTGAGCCCCCGGCTGAACAATCGTAGTTCCTATTTACCTTCGCCGCTCTTAAGGGCTTGCGCAAAAATAACTTGGCAGAATGCCCGATCGGGATCTGACCAATGTTCAATTCCCAATGCTCAATTCTTATCCGAACAGAGGGAGGCCGCACGACTCCAGCGGTTCTGATCGAAGCCGAAGCCATTCGGCAGCGTTGCCTGACCGCAGGATCTGGTTAGCGACATTTCGGCCTTGGAAGTTCTTTCATTGAGTCGTTCTCTTCGGCTGAGAATTGCGCATTGGGAATTGAACATTGGTCAGATCCCCGGACTGATGCCGAGCAGTGGATACTGCCAAGTTATTTTTGCGCGAGCCCTAAGTGGCCGACGTATCCTATCGGACACATCACGATGGGAGGGATAGTCTATGAGATCGAAAACGCATCGCCGGAATTTCTTGAAGGGCTCGTTAGGGATGCTTGCCGCCGGCCAGGGGGCAAGCCTACTCGCGGCCTCCGCGCAGCAGATCAATCGGGCGGCGCGGCCGCCGCAGACTCGCAACGGAGCAGCCCGGGTGAATCTTTTCCCAGGCTTCAAGTCCATGCGCATTGACACCAGCGGGGCAACCATCAACGCCGTGGTGGGCGGAAGCGGGCCGCCGGTGCTGCTGCTGCATGGTTATCCGCAGACTCATGTCATGTGGCACAAAGTGGCGCCGGGGCTGGCCGAGCGGTTCACCGTGGTGGCCGCCGATCTGCGCGGCTACGGTGACAGCAGCAAGCCCCCGGACGGCCCGAATCATTCCAACTACTCCAAACGCGCCATGGCCAGGGACCAAGTCGAAGTCATGACGCACCTCGGTTTTGAGAAGTTCGCCGTGGTCGGCCACGACAAGGGCTCGGGGGTGGCGACTCGCGCGTCGCTGGACTACCCGGACAAGGTCACCAAACTGGCGGTCTTCGACACCCTGCCCTCTTCCCTCATCACCTACCGCAATCTCACCAAGGAGTGGGCCACGGGGCTTTATCACTGGTTCTTATTGGTTCAGCCCAGCCCGCTGCCGGAAACGTTGATCGCAAACAGTGTCGAGTTCTATTTGCGCAGTCGGTTTGAGAGGTCCCCGGGAGCTATCACTCCGCAAGCCTTTGCGGAATATTTGCGCTGCTTCCGCGATCCAGCCACCATTCACGCCACCTGCGAGGACTATCGCGCCAGTGCAGGGATCGACCTGGAAATCGATGAGGCCGATTGGAACAAGAAAATCGCTTGTCCGGTTCTGGCCTTGTGGGCCGAACGAGGGAATCGTCCTCCGGCTTTCAGCAATACCATTGATTTCTGGAAAGAGAAAGCTGTGGAGGCGAAAGGCAGGGCTCTGCGCAGCGGCCACTTTATGGCAGAGGAGGTGCCGGAGGAAACGCTCGCAGAACTCAGGTCATTCCTGACCGCTTCCTGACGATGAGGGATAGAGGTCAAATCAAAGCGTTGTCGGGCTGGTACCTCCCAAGTATCGGTCGGTCGACCAGCACTACTGCCTTCATCGCAATCGCTGAGCATTTTGTCGGTTGACCTGGGCCGCTTCTGCATATATACGGATAGCAAAGTAACAACCGCGAACCAAATTTTCTGCATATCCATTTAGGAGAAAAAAGGTATGAGGAAATCCAAGACAATTCCCGTCGCCATTGGTGTTTTCGTTTCCTTGGTATGTCTGGCCGCGCTAGTCCCTGACGGTCTGGCGCAGAGTGCCTTCACAGGTCTCGTGAAAGACCAAACTGGCGCGGTTCTGCCGGGAGTTTCGGTGGAAGCCAGCAGCCCTGCGCTGATCGAGAAGTCACGTTCAACCCTCACGGACGAAGGTGGCGGGTACAGGATCATCGACCTGCGTC
>QHXC01000360.1 GCA_003222815.1 Acidobacteriota bacterium
GGGTTGGACGGTTTCAGTGAATATGTGAAATGTAACGTACTCACCACGACGAACCTGCTGGAGTCGCTCGACCCACTACCTCGTCTCGTTATTTATCCATCTACCTTGAGCGTGTATGGCCGCTCTGATGAGCAACCGGTGAAGGAAACGCAGCCCACAAAAGCAGATTTCCCTTACGCCCTGACCAAGAGGTGGGCTGAAACCATCATCTCGAAGTTCGAAGCTCCAACTCAGGTGGTGATACTTCGACTCCCAACATTGTATGGTGCAGGACAACAAGACAGCTTTGTTGATGGTCTGGCGCGTCTTGCACTGAGTGGCGAAAAAATTGAACTTTTCGGATTTGGAAAGACGGTTAGAGACGCCCTGTACGTTCAAGACGCTGTTCAGGCCGTTCTGCAGTGCATCGCCGCGCCACCCGCCGCGCGGTTTGCATGTTTCAATTTGGGTTGTGGCCAAAGACTGACCACCGAAGACTACGCGCGTGCTCTGGTCATGGCCTTGAAAAGTGGTAGCCGAATTGTTGCAGTAGACCGTCCTTCGCCGCAACCGTTCGATTTGTACGCCGATATTTCCGCAGCGCAACGATGGATCGGCTTCCAACCCAGCGCTCTGAGTACATCGATGGAAAGATATGCAATCGAGCTACGAGCCCAATCCTGATCATCCACTAACGCTGGCATGCCCATACTTTTCGCCTGAAGAGCAGGCCTTCTTGCAGAAGGAGTTCCGGGAGATCCTAAATGGCAGGGTTTCGATGGGACCTCGAGTAGCTAAATTTGAGGCGGAGTTTTCAAAATATTGCGGGACACCGCACGGAATAGCACTTTCAAGCGGTACGGCATCGCTCGAAGTTGCTCTGACGTCTTTGGGACTTCAGCCCGGCGATGAAGTTCTGGTACCTGTGCAAACCTTCACGGCTACAGCCATGGCAGTTCATCTTGCCGGCGGCCGCCCGGTCTTCACTGAGATTTCCGAAATCACCTTCTGCATGGATTTCGACGATGCTCTGTCACGCGTTACGTCGCGAACACGCGGAGCAATCGTCGTCCATTTTGGCGGTCTCATTCCAGCCCGGTTGCTGGACTTCATCAAGCAAATGCATGACCGCGGATGTTTTGTTATTGAAGACGCGGCTCACGCCCATGGTTCCGAATTACGCGGAGCGCGAGCAGGCAGCTTTGGAGACGCGGGTTGTTTTTCCTTTTATCCAACGAAGATCATGACAACAGGTGAAGGAGGCATGCTGGTTACCTCCCGAGAGGATGTTGCCCAGACGGCGCGAAGTTTGCAAAACCGGGGACTCGATCTGAATGCGAGGCAAGAACTGTACTCGCGTCCGGGACGTAATAACCGCTTCACGGAAATAGCCGCAGCCATGGGTTTGAGCCAGCTACGCTGTTTACCGGAATTTCTGAAACAACGGCGTCGAGTTGCGCGGCTATACGATAGCGGTTTGACAGGGAACGGCGCGATTCACCCGCTCGTGCCCGATCCGAACAGCCTTTCCAGCTACTGGCGTTACGTGACGTTGTTGAATGAATCGATGGACCGCAAAAACCTGAAAGAAGCGCTGGCGGCTGATGGCATCGCCGTCGACTGGGCTTACGATCCACCGGTGCATCTTCAGCCGGTGTTTCGTCAATTAATGGGGACCCAGAAGGGCATGTTTCCTAGATCCGAGTCGGCGTTATCACGTCACTTGTGTCTGCCAATACATCCCCGGTTGCGAGAGTGCGACGCGGAATACATCCTGGAACGCGTGTCCTATCACGCTGCGGATCAAGCACGAGCCGTATCGTGAAGGATGAAGATCGCGATCCATCAGCCGCAGTATTGGCCCTGGCCGCCGTATCTTCATAAGGTGATGTACGCCGATGTTTTTGTCTATCTGGATACTGTCCAATTCAATAAGAACGGATTACAGAATCGGAACCAGGTCAAGACCAACAAGGGAGCAACCTGGCTGACTCTGCCGGTGAGACAACGGCTCGGCCAAAGTATTTCAGGAACTCGCGTTGCCGATCTCAAAGCTTTGGCGAAGCATTTCAAGACCTTGTCAATGAGTTATGCGGGCCGTCCGGGATTCGAACGGTGGAAGACAGAACTGGAAAATGTTCTGACTCCCGACACAGACTCCCTCTGTGCAATAGCCATCAATTCCACCGAATGGATGTTAGAGAAATTGGGAATCCAAACACGACGCATTCGAGCTTCGGAAGTTCAGGGGAACACCGGGCGCGGCTCGGTTCTTATTGCCTCGATCTGCAAATCATTTGGGGCGACTTCGTACTTGAGTGGTAGAGGTGCACTCCAATACATGAATCCTGACGATTTCGACCAGATCGGCTGCAAGATCATGGTGCAAAGCTGGCGTCCGTTTACCTACGAACAGGCCCATCCCGAAGTGGGATTCACCAAGGATCTTTCGACCCTGGATTTATTGCTCAATTGTCCGGAGACGGCTGCTGAGATGATTTGTTCTGCGGGCGACTGGCAGATCTATAGTCCACAATGAAACGACGTATTCTGGGCATTACAGCGATCCGGTCGGAATATTTTTTTCAGCGCCCGATTTTCGAGGCTATTCGGCAGCATCCTGACCTGAACCTGGAACTTATTGTCACTGGAGCGCACTTATCGCCGCTGCACGGCTACACGATAAAAGAAGTCGAAACTGATGGTTTTCCAGTACGTGCGCGGATCGACTGCCTTCTGTATTCAGACCGCGATGCGAGCCGTTTGAAGGGAGCCGCCCTGCAATTAAGCTCGCTGATCCCGATTGTGGATACACTACGGCCAGACTGGTTGTTGGTGCCGGCCGATCGCGAAGAGGCGATCACAATGGCATTGTGTGGCGCTTACATGAACATTGCTACCGCACATTACAGTGCGGGAGATCGTGTCGTCGGAAACGTAGACGACACTGTTCGCCAAGCTGTATCCCGACTCTCTCACCTTTTGTTGACGACTAGCGAAGATTCGCGGCAACGCCTCATCCGCGCAGGGGAAGAGGAGTGGCGCGTACACAATGTCGGGCATGCCGGTCTGGATCGAATACGAACGACGCCGCAGCTTAGTTCTGAAAAGCTTGCTGAAGCTCTCGGTGTATCACAGATAGAAAAGTCCTATGTGGTCGTTGTGCAGCATTCGATTTCATCCGAGGTGGACCAAGCGTCTTTTCAGATGCGCGAGACTCTGGAGGCCATTGTCCAGTTAAAGATTCCTGCATTCGTGAGCTATCCTAACTCTGATCCAGGCAGCCAGCAGATCGTGCGAGTCATTGAGGAGTTCGCTCAGCACTCTTATATACGGGTATTCAGATCGATACCGGATATTCCTTTCGTCAATTTACTTCGACGAGCCTCGGCGCTAGTAGGGAATTCAAGCATGGGCGTACTCGAAGCTCCTTTTCTTCGCTTGCCTGTCATCAATGTCGGGAGACGGCAGACCGCCCGATTTCACGATGCAAACATATTCTTTGTCGACCATGACCGGCATAGGATCGCCGCCCAGTTGCGCGACATCCTCGAAAACGACGAGGTCCGCCGGCGCGCCCAGAATTGTTCGAATCCGTTTGGAGATGGACACACCGGTGAAAGGGTGGCACACCTCCTCGCCGTCACCCCGATGGGTTCTTCATTGCTCAACAAAGACTTGACCTACTGATGCGAATACTGGCCA
>QHXC01000361.1 GCA_003222815.1 Acidobacteriota bacterium
TCGAGATTAATGATCATATTGGAAGTAACAGATTCCACCTCGACAGCGTTGACACCGTTTTTTGTTATACGGACGACGCCATCGATCCCAAGCCACCCGCCGCAGGCTTTAACACCTATCTTGGTTACGGGACAGGAAGCTGGAATGGTACCCCAGGCGCCAGCATAATATTCAAGCTTCTCGATGCTGGGGAGCCCGGCACCAACGACACTATGTGCTTGCAGATAACGGTTGGCAGTACAATCGTGCTTCAGGTTGGCACTTTCGCGCAAATCAACTCAGTAACCACACATTGTCCTGTCCCTTTGACCTTTGGGAACCAGCAGGCCCACAAGGACAAGTAGAGAAAACCTGGGGGAAGGGGAAGGAAAGACTTCTTCTCCCTCCTCCGGGGAGGTCACTGAAGATGGAATGTTTCCTCTCAGTACACCACCAACGATTTAAGGTCACGGCCGTTTGGAATTTTGCCCCCGTTGGACCGTTTCCGAACGGCCGTTGTCTGAACTTCCCGGATGCCGCCAGATCTTCGCGGTTCCCGCGACAGCGTTGCCGCCGGAATGGCCGCGACTGTTTATCTGTCGTGCAAGAATTCCAACCCCATGGTCCAGAAAGATTCCTGGAAGGGAAGGGTGCCTTAAGCCCAATCGAACCATCTCTAACCGGAAGGTTAGAATTATGAAGCATTGGATAAGCGTCATCATATTACTTGGAACCCTCGCCGGAGGTGTCTCCGCTGCCGATAAAGGGCCGGAAATTACAGTCATCGATAACAAGTACTCTGTTAGTGCGGATACTATTTCGCTTGGGCGTTTGCTTCGGCTTTTCGATCAGGCCACGGGCATGCGATCCAGAGTTCCGACTGAGTTGACTGATCGGAACTTGAGTGTCCGGTTTTCGGGGCTTAGCTTCGAGGACGCCGTTCGAAAGATCTTTCAAGGGCAGCCGTTCAACTACGTCGTGATCCGGGGGCAAGGGATAATGGTCACGGGAAGTTCGCAAACTCTTTCAGCTTCAGATTCACCAGTTCCGGCGTATGCCCCCCCATCACAGCCTGTAGGGACATTTCTGCAAGACGATCCACCATTCATACCTCCTGTGGTGCAACAGATGCCTTCAGTTGCAGTACAGCCGACTATCGGTGCGATTTCATTTCCGCCCGCCGCGGTGAACCCCTTTAATCAGCAGCAACAGCCGCAGCCTCTGATAATTCAGACCCCCTTTGGTCCGGTCACAAATCCGCGGGCTGACCAACCCGCACAACAAAACCCGACTATTATCGTGACACCCAACCCCAGTGTGTATGGCACACAACCATTCGGGACGAATAGTCCGTTTGGCAATTCGAACCCGACTGGCCAGAATGGGCTTTTCGGTGGCTCGACGCCCATAATCCAAAACCCAAGCCCACAGAGCGCGACGCCTTCTGCTATATTTCCCAGTCAGAATCCGCAACGCAGGCCGTAATCCTGTATCACATACAGAATGCCTCAAGGCCAAAAATCGAAAGCCTTATCGAAAATTGTTTCGGGATGATCGGGCCAGGCCTTCAGCATGGCCGTACCCTAGTGCAGTTGTCTTGACTTGGGGATGCGCTGCGGAGTTAACGCGCTTCCTTGCTCCACGCGCTTGCGAGAAGAGTGCCTGAAATCACGTATCGTTGCCAGAAGATGCTTCAATGACTTACGAATTATGCCTCCAATTGTTATTTCCCTCCGCAAAAATAACTCCCAAGTATAGCTGACCTTGAACATTGTCACAAAAGCACGCTGGCATAATTCGGGATCCGGGATTAGTTTGACGAAAAGCTTTAGAGATAAGACCTGCCAACGTTCGGGGGAGTTATTCATAGCTTCGTCGAGACTGCGCAGAGCTTCATCGCGCAAGCCATGAATCAAGTCGGTTTTGGCGAGGTAAAATTGTTTGTGGCTCCGCAGTTCGGATAACTCGCGATCCTGTGGCCGGTCGTTCCAGAACAATTCTTCGATCCAGCGGAGCATGTCTTTGTTGAATTCGGGTTGTGTCTTTCCTTTCGCGAGGTGATCTTCGCCGAGCCTGTTACCCGCCGGTGCCAGTTCGTGCTTGATATAGCTGGGAATGGAAAGGAAATTCGTGCGAAAGTGGCGACCGAGTTGAGCAGTGTAGCCGAAGTCGGACGCAATGTAGTAGCCGGTGTCGAAGAAGCCGGTGGTCTCGAATGCCTCGCGCGTCATCACCGTGGGAGGCAAGCCCATCAGGAAGCCCCAGCGGAAATGTTCGAAGATTCTGCCGCTGTAATGAAACACTTCACGAAAGGGCGTGCGCGCGACGATCTGCTGGCCCCACTCGCCAATCGGCTGGCGCGAGGGATAGACGCGCAGATAAGGATCCGTTTCTCCGGCCGGCAGATCGAGCATGTGTGAACCGATGCGCTTGGCCAATGATGGGTGCCACTCGGAAATCTCGATACCGGGATGATTCACAAAGCGCCCCTGACCTAAGTCTTCTAGGAAGATGGTCGTGACGAAAGCTTCTTCGGGGTGAGCCCTGAGGAAGGCGAGGCATAGCTCCAGATGGTGCGGCAACCATTCATCATCCGAATCGAGAAAGGCAATGTATTTTCCCGTGCTCTGCCGCAAGCCGGTGTTGCGCGCGACGGCGCTGCCCCGATTTTCCTGGCGAATGATCTTCAGGCGGGGGTCCATTCCCGCAATCAATGCCGCCGTATCGTCTATCGATCCATCGTCCACGACGATCAACTCCCAGTCGCGGACCGACTGCGCCTGGATGCTAGCGATAGCGCGCCTGATCGTATCGGCGCGATTGAAGGTCGGCATGACTATAGAAACCAGCGGCATATTCTGCACCTCGCTCATACCGTTTTGTGGCTGATCAATTGCTGCGCACGACGGAACATACGAAGGCCATGATATTTCGCCGAATCACGCCAGAATGAATGTCCTACGGGAGAGGGATCGAGGCCAAGTTTACGCAGACGGGCGTTCGCCTGATGGACGACATCAATGCGATCGCACCCGGCGGTGAGAAAGTAGATGGCGAAGGAGATCGAGACATTATCGTCATTTTTCACCCAATGCGGATCTGTCGCCGGCACGTGTACACCGGCACCGGGGGTCAGCCTGAAGACCGAGGCCTTCCGCTGCCACTCGTCTTTGAACTCCATATTGCGATGGATGCGGTCTCCGGTGAAATATCGCTCGAACTCTTCTTCGGCAACGACGGAACGATCTGCATGATCGAAAATACTGATCGACTTGGAGCCGCGAATCTGCAACAGGAAATTGATCTCATGATCCATATGGTAGGGCGTTACGGCGCCCGGCGATGCGATGAAGACCGCTGCCGCGCGCTGACACATCCCTGGTGCCAGCGGCTCGGAGTGCGGCTGAATCTCCTCGAGACAACGATCGAGCAGTTCGCCGTAGATCGGATCCTGATGCGCACACTTGAGCACCATCCACGAGCGACACTCTTCGATGCGGCGGATTGTCTCCTGGATCGAAAGGCCGGTGCGCGGGATCAAACGCGAATCGATGCTCACGGGAACATCGCCCGGATAGTATTCGACGAGATTTTCGGGCAATCGTCGGGAAAGCTCAACCAGCTCCGGGAGCTTGAACAACGGATGATCGCTGAGTCGATGCCTGACCGGAAATGGATGCCGATTGAAATTGCCGCGGAAGGTCGGGAAAACCTCCGGGCAGTTTGCGTTTGAGCCACCGCAGCAGTGGAAGCAACGAGACGATCATCTCGCCCGGTCGTTTGCCTGTGGGGACAAGTATGGTCTCAATGGTTCGGCGATCCAGCCATAAACGATTGATCAAAACGCTGTCTGGCGCAGCGCATGAATCCATCCATTCGATCTCTGGCCTCGTGTGCAGGTAGCGGACATTCTCGATTTCCACCAAAGCTCCGGGTGAGAAGCGCGAGAAACGTTCGTCGAAGGCCGTTTTGAACGCGAACGCCCCGCGGCCCGCGACGAAGCTGCACCGCATCGCAATAGGTGTGTCATCGACCAGCAGCACAAGCATCTGCAGGCGGGCGCGTTGATGTGCGGACGCAATGACGGCGCGAAAGAACTCCTGATCCGCTTCGGTTGCCGCCAGCGCGGAGGCCTCCTTCCCTTTCCAGCCGCTGTTCTCCAGGGACAGGAACCGGTCGATCCGGACAGCGTAATCTTCATCGGGCGCGAGCGTGACATGCTCCAAACGGCCTGTCTCAGACAGCCGCTTCTCTTGCCGCTCCAACTTTCTCCGGCGCTTGCCCGACAACGCTGCGTGCAAATAAGCATCGGCATTGGCGAGTGGACGGAAGAAAGCGCGCACATAACGCTCCTCGACCAATGTCGAACTCGCCCGCTCGTAGAAGTGTTTGAGCAGGAGTTGATGCACCGGCCCTTCTCCTGCGATGCTCTTGAATTCCATCAGCGCGGCGCGGTGCGCGTCCGCAGCCAGCCAATCGAAGAACATTGCCAGACACTCGCTCGCATACTCCGTTCTGATCAGCGGTGTACACAAGAAACAGTGTACGTACTTCCATAAGCTCAAAACCGTGAGAGGCAGCCCTTTGTACCGGCGTCGGCACACGAGCGGGAAGAAGCCACACAACGCTGCCCGACCCAAGTCGTTTGTGTCGAAGATGAAGACAAAAAGCAGGTCCCTGCCTGCGCCAAACGACCTGATTGCCGGAATGAGCATCCACGGCTCGTAAAAGACATTCGGCTCGATCGCCTCCGCCGCCAATTTTTCCCAGGCCGGAACGTATGAGTCGAGCTCTTCGACATCACGCACGACGACCAGCGACAGCGGTCGCTCCGAACGAGTTGAATCCTTCACGCGTTCTGAATGCCTATCCTCTAATTCTGAACTCTCAACCAGCGCTGACATTGATATGTAGTCAAATCAAGGGAACGAGCTGTTGATTAACCCAATCTCACGCGCACTCAATCTGAAATGTTCACTTTGATGTTCGCTACGTTCGTCGTTCCTCAACGGTGTCGTTTCAAGCAAAACGGCAAAAATTATACACCAACCGGGAAAAGTTCGAAGCGGCGGGTCCGCCCATTATTGCATGGACAGTAGGTACGATTTGTGGCGTCTCAAGATCAGTCTTTTGTCGCAGTTGATACATTAGATTGATAAGTGGCTTGGCCAGTCCCGCCTTGGACATTTGTCCATTTGGCGAGTCGCTTTGCCTCGATTGACAAACATAAGACTCGTTCCAGACGCTAGGCGCTGTCATAGACTCCTTCAGGTTGCGGCCTGCAGCCCATCTGTGTCCAAGAATTTCCTTGCAGGATGGTGTAAATTAAGCACGGTCAGGCGAACGACGCGTGGAGCCGCAATGACGCAGTTCCTCTAATAATCTTTTTGTGTACTACGGAGTTGCATTAAATATCGGTCGGCCAGTCTCAATCCGACATGCAGGTTAAAGAATGTTGAGTATTGTCAGGACCTTCACTAGGGACGACATTCCGCAGGTTGCGGACCTTTATCAGCGCGTTTATCTTCCTAGTTACTCCGGTGATCGTAGTGCTCTGCTCGTTTCACTGGCGGCGTACTTTCATGACCTTTTTTTCAATCGCTCCTGGAATGATGATTTCATCTCCTCGCTCGTTTGCGAGGACGCCGATCGAAGAGTAATTGGGTTTACCGGAGTCCTACCGCGCCGAATGGTGTTCAAAGGACGATCTATTCGGATGGCCAACAGTTTTCACTTCATGGCAGAACCTAAGAGCCATGCCCTGGCTGGCGTGCAGGTTCTCAAAGCTCTCTTGTTGGGTCCGCAGGACTTCACGTTTACGGATCACGGAGGCGAAATTGGACGCCGTGTCTGGGAAGGCTTAGGAGGTTCGATCGCGTTTGCTCAGAGTTTAAATTGGACACGACTGCTTCGTCCGGTCACGCATTCCTTCAGTCTTGCAAGATCGAAAGCACAGGCTTTGGCGACTGTCTCCTGGTTTGCCACACCTGTTTGTCGAGTTGCGGACTCGGTGTTGTCACGCTTCTCAGGGCTATGGCCTGGAAGGCTGGCCGAACAGAGGGACGGTCTGACCGAGACAGAGCTTGATGTTGGAACTTTGTTGGATTGTATCGAACGCTTCTCATCCCATTATGCTTTGCGGCCGGATTACGACGCAGAGACTTTAGGATGGCTTCTCAGCAGGGCAGAAACGTTGACCCAGCACGGCGCCTTACAGAAGGTTGCGCTTTGTGACGCTAATGGGGAAGTCGTCGGGTCATACATCTACTACTTGAGCACTGCCAACGCGAGCAGGGTTCTGCATATGACAGCAATAAGACAGCTCATCTTCAACGTGCTGGATCACCTGTTTCTTCACGCCTGGCGCCGCGGAGCGTCAGTTTTGGCGGGTCGTCTCGATCCCAGGCTCATGAGGGAAATGTCGAACAAGCGTTGCCGCTTCGATAGCCAGGGCGGCTGGACAATGGTTCATTCAAATGATCCCGACCTGTTGCAAGCTATCCATAGTGGCGACGCGTGGTTGAGCAGACTAGAAGGCGAGTGGTGCATGCTGTACCAGCCGCCACCGGATCTGTCTCGGCTGGTTAATTAAGAAGTTCAGCCCCTCCACAATTCGTTGGGGCAATCCACTGGTCCGTCGGCAACGCCGACGGTCATTGAGACTTCGGGAACCTCTTTTGTTCCCGACCCCCGTGGTGAGCTATGATGCC
>QHXC01000362.1 GCA_003222815.1 Acidobacteriota bacterium
GATGCGATTCAAGAATTCTCCGTGCTCACCGGCAACTACTCAGCCGAGTACGGGAGAACCTCCGGCGGAGTGGTCAACGCCATCAGCAAATCGGGAACGAACGCATTCCATGGCGACCTCTACGAGTTCCTGCGCAACGATAAGCTGGATGCGAATGACTTCTTCTCCAGTGCCAGTAACCAACCGAAACCGCCTTACAAGCGCAACCAGTTCGGCGCCGCTGCCGGAGGCCCTATCCGCAAGGACCGGACCTTCATCTTCGGCGACTACGAAGGGATACGCCAGTCGCAGGGGATCGTCGGCTCGGCCGCAGTCGTCCCGTCTGACGCGGCTCGGGCGGGGAACCTTGTGGCTGGACGCGTCAATGTGGACCCGCTCGTGACGAAATACCTGGCGCTCCTTCCTCACGCCAATGGGCCGGTCAACGGAGACAAAGGCGTCTTCACCTTTGCAGGCGTGCGAAAAGTAACGGAGAATTTCTTTACCTCGCGAGTCGATCACAAGATCAGCGATAAGGATAGCCTGTTCGGGACGTACATGTACGACGATGCGCCCTACAATCAACCCGACAGTTTAAATAACGTGAATATCTTGTCGCAAACCACGCGCCACATCGCGGCCCTCGAACACAGCCACATTTTCTCCCCGGGCCTGGTCAATAGCGCGCGGCTTGGTTTCAATCGGAACGCCGTGATTAACTACCAGATTGTCTCGGCGATCAATCCCGCCACCACGGACCCATCTCTGGGCATGATGCTGGGACGCAATTCGCCCGACATCCGGATCAGCGGGGGCTTTGCACGGATTCCCGCGGGCTTCCCCGGCGGGTTTTCTCACCACAATTGGAATTCCTACCAGCTCTACGATGACGCCTTTCTGATCCGGGGTACTCATTCTCTGAAGTTCGGCTTTGCCGGGGAGAACATGCGTTACAACTTCTTTCAGTTTTATAACCCCCAGGGCATCGTGCGCTTTACCTCACTGGCGA
Source organism: Acidobacteriota bacterium (assembly GCA_003222815.1). GTDB lineage: Bacteria > Acidobacteriota > Terriglobia > 20CM-2-55-15 > 20CM-2-55-15 > 20CM-2-55-15. Next base: position 989 of record QHXC01000362.1, read on the forward strand.
ATTTCCTCACCAACCAGCCCAACTCCTTAGAGGGAGGGCTTCCTGACCGAATTAACCCGCGGGGGTTGCGCCAGACTCTGTTGGGAGGATATATCCAGGATGACTGGCACATGCGCCACAACCTCACCCTGAACCTGGGGCTGCGCTATGAAATGACCACCGTGCTCAGTGAGGTACAGGGCAAGCTCACCAACCTCCGCAGTATGACGGACCCATTACCCTACTGCGGGACGACGGATCCATCGCTTACGCTCGTATTCATGGAAAGATGGCCGTTCGTGGCGGCTTCGCCATCTTCGACATTCTGCCGCTGCCGGGATACTACTACACACAGCAAGGCATCGAGACGCCGTTTACTCTTGTCGGCGTTGTTACCAATTCGCCGATTACGGCGCTCGCCGGGACGCTCGGCATTCCGCCAACCGATCCACGGAGTGCATACGCGAAGCTGGGTGGAGGTTCGCTCACCGGCGCGTTTATGGAACCTAATCCGAAGCGAAATTACGTCGAGCAGTGGAATATGAATGTGCAGCGCGAAATCGCGCCTAACCTGACGGCGACGGTGGGTTATATCGGGTCCCATGGCGTTCACATGCTCATACGGGGCGATGATGGCAATATGGTCCTCCCGACGAAGACCTCTGCGGGATACTTGTGGCCTTACAACCCTCCCAATGCGGCCGGACAAACGAAGGATTTGAGGGTCAACCCGAACTTCGGCGGTATCCGGTTCATGTCGTTTGGGACCAGCGCCTCCTACGAGGCCCTTCAGCTTAATGTCCAGAAGAGGATGAGTCACGGCTTCCAATTCGGAGGTTCTTACACCTACAGCAAAGCGATGGACGACAGTTCCGCGACCATCGCCGGTGATGCTTTTTCGAATTCCGTCACAAGCTGGTTTTGGTTCGCCCCGGATATCAGTCACGCCCCGTCGGACTTCGACGTTAGGCATAGCTCGGCGATCAACGGCATCTGGCAGGTGCCCGTGTCTCCATCTCTCCACGGACCCGCCGCGGCGGTACTGCGCGGGTGGGAATTGGGCGGAGTTCTCAAGATGAATAGTGGAATTCCCACGACTCCCCTCATCGGAGGAGATCCTCTGGGTGTGCAAAATTCCGGCTCAGACGCATTCTCAATCCCGAATCGGATTCCCGGACGCGATCCCGTAAACCACAATTTTAAAAGCAATCCGGGCGGAGTTTTCCTGGGTTACATCAACTACAACGCTTTCGAGCTGCCGAAGGCGACTCCTGAAATCGCTTCGCAATGCGTACCCTTCGGCTTTAGTCCGGCTGGTTCGAGAAATCCGAACCCCGGCATTCCGGGTACCTGCTCGAATCTCATAGGCAATGCCGGCCGCAATAGCATTGTCGGTCCGGGACTCTTCAACCTTGATTTCTCGACACACAAGGACTTCGCGGTCCCGAAGATTTCGGAGAGCTTCAAGGTGCAGTTCTGAGCGGAGTTTTTCAACGTGTTGAATCACGCCAACTTTGGGCCACCCTTGCCCTTCTTTGGCGCCAGTACTGCACAGTTGTTCAATCCGGACGGATCGGCGACGGGCGCCGGAGGTCTGCAGGCCCCGGTGGTGACGCAACCCAGGGACATTCAGTTTGCCCTGAAGCTGATTTGGTAAACGAACATCAGGAGGTTTACATGAAGCGTTCGCGATACCGTTTTGCCGTTGGCTCGTGCTTATTGCTGCTCGCCGCATATGTTCTCGCGGCGCCGCCCTCGGGTTATCACCTTTTGAAGAAGATCCCTTTCGGCGCCGCGCCGGGAGGCCTCGAGTATTTTGACTACATTACGTTCGACGCTTCGACGCGCCGGGTCTACCTCTCGCATGGAACCGAAGTCAAAGTGCTCGATGCCGACAGCGGCGCCGTGGTGGGGACGATTTCAGGCCTTAAGCGGGACCACGGCATTGTTGCGCTCAACGAGCTCGGCCGCGGATTCATCACCGACGGTGGCACCGGACAAGTCGTGATTTTCGATCTGAAGACATTCAAGACTATCGGTCAGTTGAAAGCCGGCGATGACCCAGACTCCATCCTTTACGATCCGGCGTCAAAGCGGCTATTTGTGTTCAACGGTGGTAGCAAAGATTCGACGGTGATCGATCCAGCCAAACAGACAGTCGTGGCAACCATTCCACTCGGGGGCGCTCCGGAGCAGGCAGTGGCCGACGGTAAAGGAATGATCTACGACAACCTCGAAGACACGAATGAAGTGTTAGCCATTGATTCGCGCACGCTGATGATCAAATCGCGGTGGAAAGTGGCGCCCGCCGGACAACCCGTGTCCATCGCAATGGACCGTCAGCACCGGCGATTATTTATCGGAGGGCGAAATCCGAAGCTGTTCGTCGTGATGGACGCAGACAGCGGAAAAATCATTGGTCAGCCATTCCCAATCGGTGATCGGGTGGACACCAACATCTTTGACCCTGAGACCGGTATGATCGCCTGCTCCACGCGCGAGGGTACCATCCACATATTCCACGAAGACTCCCCCGACAAAATCAGTCTCGTCGAGACCGTGAAGACCGAGTTCGGAGCCAAGACGATGTCGCACGACCCAAAAACACACAACCTTTACGTCGACACATCGGATTTTGGTCCGGCTCCCGCTCCGACTGCGCAACAGCGCAACCCGCAGCCCGTCGCTATTCCGGGAACGTTTCGCTTGCTTATCTATGGGCCCTCTGGTGGCAAATGAGACTACGTGTTTGATCGTTTAAGACACCTAAAGGAGGTTCCTCGTGAATTCCTTTGGCAACTGCACACGGTATCGTCCTTATTTATGGAAAGCTCTTCCGATTCTCGGCGCATGCCTGTCCGTTCTGATCCTTTCTTCTCCGCTGTTCTCACAAGGCAGCACGGCGCGGATTTTAGGAATCGTCACTGACGCAAGCGGCGCCGTGATTCCCGGCGTCAGCGTGACGATCCGGGATGTCGATCGAGGTACCGCGCGTAGCCTCACTACGGATGAGGCAGGAGCGTACAACGCTCCCAATTTACTTCCCGGAGCCTATACGGTTCGCGCGGAGCTTCAAGGCTTCTCGATCGTCGAGCGACAGAACATCAGGTTAGAGGTCGGGCAAGACATTCGTGTCGATGTTTCACTCCAACCGAGTGGGCAAAGAGAACTGATCACAGTCCAAGCCGAGAGTCCTCTGGTCGAAACCAATAACGCCGAGCTGGGCGGAACGATCGCCAACCAGGTGATCAATGACCTGCCCTTGAACGGACGAAACTTCGAAAACCTGCTGGACCTGCGCCCGGGCGTATCGAAATATCCTGGCAACTCGGGTTGGACGAACAGCACGAACGGCGGCCGTCCTCACGACAACTACTTCATGGTCGACGGCATCAACAGCAACGATCCCTGGATGGCGCAAAGCATGATGAACGCAGTGATGGCCGCAGGTGACGCGGGTACGATGCTGGCCATCGATGCCATTGATGAATTCAAAACACAACAGAATCCCAGCGGTGAATACGGTTGGAAACCTGGTGCCGTGGTCAACGTGGGTGTCAAGTCGGGCAGCAACACGATGCATGGCACCGCCTATGCGTATG
>QHXC01000363.1 GCA_003222815.1 Acidobacteriota bacterium
TCTCCGTAATGCAGTACTGATTGCAGAAGACAGCGCATTCTTCCAACATTCCGGCTACGACCTGGAACAATTGAAGGAGTCTGCGAAGAGGAACTGGCGCGACAAACGGTTTGCGCGCGGTGCAAGCACCATCACGCAACAACTGGCCAAGAATCTGTATCTCTCGACTTCTCGTAATCCGCTACGGAAGATTCGTGAATTTTTTATCGCTCAGGAGATGGAGCGAGATCTAACGAAGCAGCGGATTTTTGAAATTTATTTGAATGTCATCGAGTGGGGAGACCGTATCTACGGTATCGAACCCGCAGCGCGAAGCTATTTCGGCAAGTCCGCTTCGGAACTCTTGCCTGAAGAGGCCGCGATACTCGCGGCGATGATACCGAATCCGCGGCGATACACGCCGGCCCGCAACCGCAAGTATCTGGAAAAGAGGAAGGCCGATATCCTGAGCCGGCTTTGGAGATACAACTATCTCCAGAAAGACGAATACGAAGCGGCACGCGTCAGGCCCGTCGTTTTCCGGTAGGTTTCACAGGTTCAACAGGCGCGGCAAGCTGACGTTTCTTGTCCAGTACAATCAGCGCGATGAACGCCAAACACATGACGATATCGCCCGCTACAACTGCAAGAGTGAAGCTGTCCATAATCCTCGTAAGATACCACAGCACGAAAAATGACAAATGAATCACTTGTCATTTGATAAAGGCCTTCACACCGTAAATCCCCCGGGCTCGTCCTGATCCTCCACGCCCAGCTCCGGTTCCCCCTCCTCAAGCTCATCTTTGCCGACCGGTGTAAAGAACCCATCAACGAGTTCCTGGGCTCTTGGAGCGTCCTCGTGTTTGACCCATACGCGCACTTCTTCCAGGTCGGTGCCGGGCCACGGAGTTGACGCCACGTCACCCTGTAGCGTGCAGTCGATGCCGTTGTTATTTAGCACTTCTTCAATCATTTGTGCTTCAGTCGGTCCGCACACAGCAACAATTTCCAAGGGCTCCTTATTGGGCAGATCTTGCTCGCTACTCATTGATGTCTCCTCTCACCGATTAGCTCTGCATAGGTTCGACGGACAAAGTCCTGTTCTGAATAGCCGAGCTTCTCACCCAACTTGATAATCTCCTCATCGGAAGGGCCTTCGACCTCGAGGTAATTCCCGGCCTCGGTTTCATCCAGCGAAATGTTGAAATCGTCTTTTTCGAAGACCGTTCGATATTTGGAGTACTCCGTCCCCACTTTAAAACCCACTTGCTCGAAGATGCGCTGCAACACGTCGGCGTCCTCTATCCGGCATTCGATTTCATCGCGGTGTTTCAACTTCGAAACCGCTGAGATAGGTCCCTTGTAGGTGAGAGTCTGAGCGGATGGAGTCTTGCGGATGCGCAGGAGTTTGCCCTGCTTGCGCAGACTTTCGGACGCGTCGTCAAAAAGAAAATTCTTCTCGCGATGCCGGCCGACAGCAATCCGGAAACCCAGTTTGCGCAGCTTCTCGGTGATCGCCTTGGTGTCTCTTACGACAAATTTGATTTCAATTTCTTCCATGGAGCCGCTTCTCGAAGGCATTGAGGACATCATCGGAGAAGAGGATGAAAACGATCCTCTTCAACGATGGCGCCGATCCGCCGTTAATGAACGACACACATTCACTGATCATCGCATCGGCCGCGAGCTCCGGCAGGAAGCCGCCGACACCCGTACCGAGCGCTGGAAATGCGATGCTGCCAATGCTCAGCTCGCGCGCCTGTGAAAGCGCATTTCTTGTCGCTTTACTGATTTTCGATTGGTCTGTACGAAGATCCTGGCCCATGACTGCGGCATGAATGACATATTTGGCGTAGAGCTCCCCTCCTGTGGTAACGACCGCTTCCCCGATTGCAACAGGTCCTTTCGCTACCGCTTCCCGTTCAATCTCTGCGCCTCCAGCACGCTTCAAGGCTCCCGCTACACCCGCACCCATCCAAAGGTGGTTATTTGCCGCGTTGACGACAGCGTCAACCCTGGCCTGACTGATATCCCCGCGCTCGGTTTCCAGCGAAACCTGGCCAATGGATATAACCATAGTTTGATTATACGCCTCTGAAATGGTGTTAGAATTTCGGCGCTATGCGAAGTGTTCTCACCAGCTTGCTCCTTCTGACTGTGCCGGTCTCCGCCGGGGCTTGGGAACAGAAGGGTCATCTTATAATCAATCGGCTGGCCATCGAGACAGCAGCTTCGAGGTTGCCGGAGTTTATGAACGCGAGTCGTGAGCAGCTCATTTACAACGGATTCGAGCCGGACCGTTGGCGCAGGGAGGGACAAACGCCAATGACCATCGGGTTCGCGCCTGACCACTTTTTCGACTCTGAACGCTGGGGGTCCATTGCCACCATCGAACCCGACCGGTATTCGTTCATGGAGAAACTCGCGGTCAGGAAAATCGAGCTTGCCAGGGTTGGATTTCTTCCCTACGCGATTGTCGAAAACTATGGCCGCCTGGTGAATGCCTTTCGATTCTGGCGTAACGCCAAAACCCCGGCAGATCGCGAGTCCGCCCGAGCCAATGCCGTATTCTATGCCGGTGTTATGGGACACTATGTAGGCGACGGCTCACAACCCCTTCATCTGAGCATTCACTACAACGGGTGGGCGGACAAAACACCAAATCCGAAGAACTACACAAAAGATCGCCGGTTGCACAGCCGATATGAGGGCGCGTACGTGGATACCGCAATCGAAATCGCGACCGTGAAACCCAAAGTTCAACCTCCTCAGCGTCTCAAGGACGTCTTTGGTGAGATCAAGCAGTATCTGACTCAAGGCTTTGCTGAGCTCGAACCGTTGTATGAACTCGAAAAGACCGGCGAGTTCAATCCCGAACAACCACGTCCGAAGGGTACAGACTTCATCGCGACCGAAATTGCCCGCGCGGCCACAATGCTGGGCAATTTCTGGTATACCGCCTGGCTGGAGAGCGGTGAGCCATTGCCGGCGCCAAGAGCCGGCGTAAGGGGACCGGATTCCCCCGAAACAGGAGGGGTGCCGTTCGCGCTTTTTTTGGTGAACGGCACGGCGGTCGATCCATGATGCGAAGCGCCATTCGGACCACCCCGTCTGCGCCAATAAGGGGACCAGTTTCTTAGTAGGCGCAGCCACCCCTCCTAACCCAGGAGGGGAATTCGGACTCACGTTTCGCAACGAGTACAAATGACTCCTCGCGAGGTTATCCAGAAGAAGAGAGACCGTGGCGTACTCACTCGAGACGAAATCGCATCCTTCATTCGTGGATACATGTCGGCGCAAGTTGCCGATTACCAGGTGTCGGCATGGTTGATGGCCGTATACCTGAACGGGATGACGAACCAGGAAACGCTGGCCCTGACGCGTGAGATGCGGGACTCCGGAAAGGTTCTGGATCTTTCTTCAATCGCCGGCAAGAAAGTTGACAAACACAGCACCGGCGGTGTGGGTGACAAGACCTCATTGCTTGTCGCGCCTATTGCTGCGGCCTGCGGCGTCACTGTTCCGATGATTACAGGCCGAGCCTTGGGTCACACGGGAGGAACGCTCGACAAGTTGCAGTCGATACCCGGTTTCAACCCGAAGCCTTCGCCCGGAGAAATCGTCAAAATCCTCAAGAGCACTGGCGCGGTGCTGATGGGACAAACCGAAGACCTTGCTCCCGCCG
>QHXC01000080.1:0-17534 GCA_003222815.1 Acidobacteriota bacterium
AGAGGCCCTTGATCTGCCGCGGTTTTCGCTTCGCCACCGCGTAGGCAGTCAATAGTGGCAAGGCGACAGTGGAATCCAGATAGCAGACAACGGCATCGGGCAATCGATCGGGATCGACCTTGCCCCAGGTCACAGCTTCGGCGGGAGTGGCGCCGGACAAGCCTCCCGTATCCGCGCGGGCGTCGGTGAATTGCAGGTAGTAGTCATGACCTTTTTCATCCAGTCCGAGCACTTCCTGAATTTGCGGCTCCGTCTGAAGCACAAAATTTTTGGGCGAGCCGCCTCCAATGATGAGAATTGCGCTCTTCTGGCCGCTCTTCTTCGCGCCATAGACGATCGCTGCAGTTTCGTTGACGTCGGCGTTCACGTCGAACTGGAGCTTATTGCCCTTCAGAGCCTTCGCCGCGACATTCATGCCGATCGAACTGTCGCCCGGCGATGATGTATAAATGGGAACTCCCAACTCATGCGCTGCGCCCAGAAGCGATTTGTCCTTCAATCCCAAAACACGGCTGCGCTCGAGCACGTACTTGCCGGCGAGGTAATGAAACTCCGCCGTGCTCATCGTGTGCTGAAACTCTGCGCCTGCGATGATGTCGCGAAAGAACGCATCGGTCTTCAACAGGACGTCATAGTGGAAAAAGATGTCGTAGATGCGAACGACGCCCTCTTCGCGCAGGACGCGATCATCGAGATTATGCAAGCCGCGGCGCATCTCCAGGCCAATTCCAAAATGAGTGTCGTGGTAAAGATTGGCTCCCGTAGAGACAATCCAATCGACAAACCCGGCGCGCATCAAGGGAATGATTGCGGCCATCCCCAGCCCGGCAGGCGTCATCGCTCCCGACACGCTCATCCCCACCGTTACGTCGTCTGCCAACATACGCTCGCTGAAGAGGTGGCACGCCTCCCTGAACCGCGCAGCGTTATACGCGTTGAATGTTTTGTCGATCAGGTCAACGATGGACATGTTCGCATCGATGGGGGGCGGTTCAATTCGCTGTCCGTGCAAGAAACGATTTTGGTTGTTCATCGGGAAAATATTCTACCTTATGGAAGTCCTCGAACACCGGTCATCTGCTTGAAGTCACAACCGAACGAGAAGAGTGCGTGAACTTTTGGCGTTTGAAGGCCGCAGGCGGCGGGAGATTCTTTTGCCGTTCCGCGGCTGGGGACAAGGGCGGCAGTGCTTGTCGAATTAGCCCGTGTTCAGGTTATCGATTCCGCGCATTCGCAGCGGGCTCTTCCCCGAGGTATTCGTCAAGGTTGCCGGTCCTACCAAGATGACCCCAAAGCTTCGTGTAGATCATCTTCAAGCTCTCTCGACCTACCACTTTCATTGCGATTTGATTGGCGAGAGCTTCGGTCTGAAGGTAAGGATGGTGCGAGAAGATCCAGACATGGCCGAGTTCGTGCGCTATTCCAGCTCTCAGCTCTTGATGATTGAGACCATGTAAGAATTCCTGATCGAAGCACAGAACAAAATCGCCGCCTTCAGAGCCTCCGTCCATGGGCTCCACTGAAATCATTCGCTCATTTGTGGGGGCAATTCGGACATGAACGTGTTGCGGCATCTGCAGCTTCTCTCGAAATTCATCGACGATGTCGCTGATTTTCTTCAGCTTGCGATCCGCAGTGGATTTTTGTTTGGCTAGCGAAGCACCGGACAGAAACAGGAGTACCAGCGGGAGGAAGAACCAGACCCATTTGAATTCGAGCGTCCTTATCTCAAATGGGCACGCGTTTATACCACACTGCCGCCAATTTTCAAAAAAGTCTTGAGGACATGGAGGCAGAAAGGAGTTCAGGCGGGGTATTGTCTGGAAGTTTTCCAGTGTTGTTCCAGTTCTGGTTCCTGTTTCCCCCGGCACTGCCTTATTTCTTTCGGAGTTTAAGCCACTGATTCTAATTGGCGCGAAGGCCGAAAGGCTTCATTTGGCAAAGTCCATGCGTGAGGCAATGTGCTTCGTCAACTAAGATTAACTGGAGGTAAAGTAATGAAGAAGCTTCTCACAGTAACAGCAATTAGCGTTGCGGTAATGGTGATGCTCGCCCTGCCGCCGGTCGCCTATGGTCAAGACAGGGCTCCTCAGGGGGAAAAAGTTTTCGAGGGTCAGCTCACCAGAGTCGATACGGCCGCTAAGTCCATCACTGTAAAGGGAACGGGTGATTTGGAAATGAAATTCACCTACACGGAGCAGACCCAAGTGCTCGGTCAGGAAAAGACCGTTCAAGGACTGGCTGGAAAGGTAGGCACAGAGCTACGAGTGACCTATCGAGATGCCGCAGGGAACCATACCGCGACAAAGATCGAAATGATCGAGAATCGCTAATCCGCCTGTAACTCCTCTTTATCCCCACGGCTCTGTGCCACACGCTCTCCCCCCAGATCGCTGGCACAGGGCCACCATTCGGATGAGAATTGGGAATCGAGCTATGGGAAATTTCTCATAGCTCCATTAGCTTCCATTCCCAATTCTCTCTTTTTTTATCCGAGAGATGGGATCACCGTTTATTTCGATGTTTCCTTACAACGTCTGTCCCGAATTTCCCCATGCGTCGCGCGCGAGTCGTGTCAATCCAGCAGCGTATAATTATGTGCATGGACGAAGCACACATTGAATCGCTACAGGAAGCGCTACTGCAGGACAAACTTGACGGGTGGTTGTTTTACAGTTTTCGGGGAAGCGATCCAATCGCCGAAAATATTCTCAGGCTGGATCACGCAAAATTTACGACGCGGCGGTGGTTCTACTTTGTTCCAGCGAAGGGGACGCCTCAGAAAATTGTTCACGCGATCGAGACGGGAACTCTCGATAGCCTGCCGGGAAACAAGCAAATTTACCTGCCATGGCAGCAGCTTCACGAGCATCTACGTAATGTGCTCTCCGGCGTGAGGAAAATCGCCATGCAGTACTCGCCGATGAATGCCATTCCATACATCTCACGTGTCGATGCGGGGACTGTCGAACTCGTGCGGAGTTTCGGAATCGAAGTCGTTTCGTCGGCGGACCTGGTCCAAACGTTCGAAGCGGTTTGGAGCGATGAGCAGCTCGAAACGCATTTGTATGCGGCGAAGCACATGCGTGAAATCGTCGATGTGACTGCAAGTGAGGTCGGGCGGCGCGTTCGCGGCAACGTTCCGGTCACGGAGCTGGATATTCAGGATTTCATCTTGAAAGAGTTTGACCGGCGGGATCTCACGGCGGGACATCCACCAATCGTGGCCATCAATGCGCATAGCGCTGACCCGCACTACGCGCCCAATGCAGATGACAACTTGCCAATGAGGAAAGGCGATTTTCTGCTCGTGGATATGTGGTCCAAGCGCCGCCTGCCCCACGCGGTCTATGACGACATCACCTGGACGTTCTTCATTGGGGGGGCCGTTCCTGAAGAGTATCAGAAAATTTTCAATGTTGTGCGCGAAGGGCGCGATGCCGCGATCAAAGCGGCCCAGCAACGGTATCCGGCCGGCGAGGTGCTCTACGGCTGGCAAATTGACGACGTGGCAAGACAATCCATCACCAAAGCCGGCTACGGCCAGTATTTTATCCACCGAACCGGACACTCGATTCATGAAGAAGTTCACGGCAACGGCGCTAACATCGACAATCTCGAAACGCAGGACAGCCGCCGGCTCATGGCCCGCACCTGCTTCTCGATCGAACCCGGCGTCTATCTGAAAGGGACCTTCGGTGTCCGCAGTGAGGTGGATATGTATCTGTCGGAGAATGAAGCGATCGTCACCGGACAGCCGGTACAAACGCACGTAATACCGATTTTGAGCTGACAAAGGAGAGGCGAAGAATGCGATTACCTATCATCGCCAGTGTACTTGTTTTGACCATCAGCGTGCCTCTGGGCGCGATTGATGACAAGATTGCCGACCGGCTTTGGGAATCTTCAAAAGTATTGGATGAATTGGTCAACGCTCCGGATGCCGACATTCCAAAGGACCTCTTGAAGAAGGCGGATTGCGTTGCCGTGATTCCCGGGCTTAAGAAAGCGGCGTTCGGTTTTGGTGGGCAGCTTGGGCGTGGAGCGGTCTCGTGCAAGAAGGATCAGGGCAAGGGCGCATTTGGACCACCCGTAATGATTTCGATAAAGGGCGGTAGTTTCGGATTTCAGATCGGTGGCCAGGAGATCGACGTCGTTATGCTCTTCATGACTCCAGATAGCATGAAGTACCTTATGCGGGACAAAGTCACATTAGGTGTGGATGCGTCCGCCGCTGGAGGACCCAAAGGAAGGGCCGCATCGGCAGAAACCAACGCAACCATGCGAGCGGAAATCCTCAGCTACGCGCGAAGCCGCGGTCTCTTTGCGGGAATTTCTTTAAAGGGCGCTGTGCTGAGCCCCGACAAGGACGCCAACCAGAATCTCTACAACCAGGAGATCGAAGCCAGGGACCTGTTGGAGAAGGGAAACCTCGCGGTTCCGGAACCCGCCCGGAAATTCGTGGAGACGGTCTCGCGGACCAGTTCGGGGAATTAGGGTCAGGGATCTGGGGTCAGGGGCCAGCCCAAAGGGGGTGACCCTGACCCCTGACATTACTCAGACAGGATCTCCGCCAGCCGCTGCACAAAAGCGGACCGGGCCATCACTTCATTAGCTCCGGCTTCTTCTGCCTTCCGCTTAAGGTCGACCTGCACGTGAGAAAGATACGCCACAACCGGTGCCGAGTGCGTGGTCTTGAGCTTGCGAATCTCCTCAACCGGATTGAAGGTGGCGGCATTCAGGTCCACACAAATGCGGCCGACATCCGCAGGGACGCTTTCAGCGGTGCGGGAGAACACAATTTCGGAACCAACCAGTTTGGCCGTCGCCGAAATCTTTGAAGAGAAGAACAGGTCATCGACAAGGACAGCGATTTTCATATCTATATAATAGAGGTTTATATGCTCACCGAATATTACCAGGCTGCACGACAGGCGGCGGTTCTTGCTGAAAAAGACTGGTTTGGGATTCTGAAACTCACCGGCAGCGAACGCGCATCCTGGCTGCAGGGCATGGTTACCAACGATGTCCAGAGGCTCACGCCGGGTACCGGCTGTTATGCGGCGCACCTGACGCCCCAGGGGAAGATCGTGGCGCATATGCACATACTGGCCGACGACGATACTCTCTGGATTTCGCTCGAACGCGCCACCATTTCCAGGTTGCGTGACGCCTTCGACAAACTACTGATCATGGAAGACGTGCAGATTACGGATGCATCCGGCAAGTACGACATTCTAGCTGTGCTCGGGCCAAAAGCGCGACCGGTTCTTGAGTCTTGGCTCGGAGAGCCGCTGAATCTCAATGGTCTCTACCGGCATCAAAAGTTTGAAGACTCCCGTGTCATGGAGTCGGATCTCGGATACGAACTGTGGGTTCCTCGTGAGCAGGTCGACAAGGTACTGAGAGCTTTAGCGGCGAGCGGCGCGACAGCGATCGATCGGGGCGCCTGGGATGTCTTGCGAACCGAGGCCGGTATCCCGGTTTACGGCATCGACATTGACGAGACTACAACGATGCCGGAGATCGGTGAGCGGGGGATCAGCTACGAGAAAGGGTGTTACATCGGTCAGGAAGTTGTGGCAAAGGTGAAGTACATCGGGCACGTCAACCGGCGGTTTGTGGGTCTGACGATTGAAGGAAACGAATTACCGAAGCTGAAAAGCCCGATCCGCAAAGGCGGTAAAGAAGTGGGGTATATTACGACGTGCTTATTGTCGCCAGGTCTGAGTCGGCCGATCGCGCTGGGTTTTGTGAGCCGGACGGCGTATGTCCCTGGTACGGAAGTAGAAATCGTCAGCGAGGAGAAGGCACTCGCCGCTACCATTGTGGACTTACCGTTCGTAAAAAGAACTTAGCCGCGAATGACACCAATTACAATCCCATTCGCGTAATTCGCGTCCTTCGCGGCTAATTTCGTTTCGGTCAGCTTGAGCCATTCCGCGGTTTGAACAGCGACACTCTCGACAATTCCTGGAACAGCTTCCTCTCGGCATCCGTGAGTTCCTTCGGCACGACGATCTTCAGCCGAACGAAGTGATCGCCGCGGCCGCCTCCGCGCACGTTCAAGCCCTGACCTCGAAGGCGAAGTTTCTGGCCGGAGGCAATGCCGGGCGGAACGCGGATCTCGGCCGTCCCGTCGAGAGTTGGAACCTCGATGCTTGCTCCAAGTGCGGCTTCCCAGGGTGTGATCGCAACTTCAGTCTCCGTATCGTCACCTCGGACTGTAAATCTGGGGTGAGGCTCCTGGCGGAGGCGCACGTAAAGGTCACCGCCGTGGGGCCCTCCTCCGGGAATACGAATGCGGCTGTCATGACGTGTGCCCGGAGGAATGCGGACGTCGATAACTTTTTCTGTGTTTCCGAGCCGGACCGTCAGTTTGCGAGTCGTTCCACGGTGCATGTTTTCCAGAGGCAGGGAGAGCTCCGTTTCAGCGTCCGCGCGTGAAGCTCGAGGGCCGGTGCGCGTGCGCGTTCCGGCTGCTGTGCCGAATCCGCCCATTTCGCCACCCATTCCACCGAACAGCATCTCGAAGAAGTCGCTGAATGAGCTGCCTTGTTGCCGTGCGCCATGTTCAAACAGGTCCTCCATGTTGATTCCGCCTTGAAATCCTCCCCAATCGGGAGGTGGCGTGAATTCAGCGCCGTTCTTCCAGTTTGCTCCAAGCAGGTCGTACTTCTTGCGTTTCTCCGCGTTGCCGAGCACCTCATAGGCTTCCTGGATCTCTTTAAACTTTTCCTCGGCTTGCTTGTTTTGGGGATTCAGGTCGGGATGATACTTCCGGGCGAGCTTCCGGTATGACTTTTTGATGTCGTCTTCTTTGGCGTCGCGGCGTACACCGAGAATTTCGTAATAATCGCGGAACTTCACTGGCATGGTAGTGAGTTTACTACAGAGTGACCTCAAGTCCTTCGCGCGCGGCGATGACGTTGGGGTGGCGCTGGCGGGCGTTTTCGAGAATTTCGTCGACCTGAGCGTCTTCGTGATAGGGATCATGATGAAAGAGCGCGATACGTTTGACACCGGCTTCTATGCCGGACTCTATCGCTTGTTCCCAACTACTATGACCCCAGCCGGTATGATCGGGCAGTTCCTCGGGCGTGTATTGAGAATCGGCGATGTAGAAATCCGCATTCTTCGCCAGAGTTTGAACGTTCCCATCGCTCCAATCGACGCCATGCTCGACGTCCGTGCAATAGGAGATCACTTTTTCGTTTTGCATGATTCGATAGCCGACGCATCCTTGAGGATGGTTCAGAGGAAGCACGAGGATTCTGGTGTCAGCGACCTTGAAGGTTCCTTCCACGAGGTCTACGTACTCCCGTGAGCAGGGCAGCTTGGACATGTCGATAGGGAAGTAAGGATTGGCCATCATGCCGGCGAGCGCATCCATAACAAGATTGGCATCACGCCTGCCAGCGAAATAAAACGTGAAATGGTTTTGGGGATAGTAAAGAGGCCGGAAGAACGGGACACCCTGGATGTGGTCCAGATGAAAATGGCTGAAAAAGATATGCGCGTTGATGGGCTGATCGCCGAACTCCTGCAGTAGCTCATTGCCGAGGAGGCGGATGCCTGTCCCGCCGTCAAAGACCAGAATCTGATTGCTGTCGGTGCGGATTTCAATGCACGACGTGTTGCCGCCGTACGTCATGTTTTCTCTCTGGGGTGTCGGTGTAGACCCTCGCACCCCCCAAAACCGCACACGCATTCAGTCCGCCCTCCAAATTCGCGGCAGTATAAGATCGTGTCCCACTAAACTTCAAGGAACTTGGGGATTCTCACGAGGTTCTTGCAGCCGGTTTTTGTGACGAAGACAACGTCTTCCAGGCGTACTCCGCCCAGTCCCTCGTAATAGAGACCAGGTTCCACCGTCACGACGTTGCCGCATCGCAGCGTATTCTTGTTTCGCATGTTGATCCCGGGCGCCTCATGGATATCGAGACCGAGACCATGCCCCGTGCCGTGGAAAAAACCTTGCATCCGGCCGCCGCTCGGACCCGTGGGAAAGCCTTGAAAAGTGAAATAGTCGAGAATTTCTTTGTGGATGTCGTATACGTTTGCCCCCTCTCGAATCCGGCGAAAGCCGATCTCTTGTCCGGCCTCGACGCATTTATACGCGTGCTGGAGTCGTTCTGTAGCGCGGCCACGAACGACCGTACGCGTGATGTCTCCGAAATAACCCGTCCGCTGAGAGCGAGGAAAAATGTCCATAATGATGGACGTGTGGGCTCGAATTGGCCCGCTGCCTTGATTGTGTGGATCGACACATTGGTTTCCCGAAGCAACGATCGTGTGGCTGGGAACGTAGCCCTGAGCCATGATGGTCGTGTTGATGATGGTTTTGAGGATTTCCGAGGTGAGGCGGGTCCCGTCCAGATAAAGGTACCCGTCTTTGCCAATCTCACTTCGGCGTACAACGTCAATCCCCGCCTCCATGCCGACCTCTGCCGCACGAACGGAATCGCTGATGAAACGGATCTCCTCTTTCGTTTTCAACTCGCGGTCCGGCCAGAATGGATCGGTTTTCGCCTGAACTTTGATCTTCATCCTGCGGAGCTGGTCGGCCACACCCACTGGAAAAGTCGACGGCACCGCCACTCTCTTGATGTTCAGGTCTTTCATTACCTCCGCGAGCACCTGCGCCGCGACTGGAAACGGGATACCCTCTTTTTGCCGGCGCTTGACATACTTCGAGTAGGACAGCACCGCATCCACACTGGCCTGGCGTTTTGCACGATCGATTTCCAGATCGCTCATGACCAGGTAACGCTTGCCCCGTTTCTGAATAAAGATGAAAGGATCAGGAGCGAAAAAGCGAGTTGCCCAAAGCATATTCGCGTCGCTTTCGCTCGCGCTGTAGATCAGTTGGGCATCATGGCTGTTATTTCGCATGGTATAGTGGCCGACGCAAGAAAATGTCGAAGACTGCCGGCATCATTGTCATCGGGAACGAAATTCTGTCGGGAAAGACGCGAGATGAGAACTCTCTATATCTCGTGCGTGAGTTGCGGGACTTGGGCGTCGACGTCCGCAAAGTCTCTGTGATTCCGGACGAACTGAACCTCATTTCAAATGAGGTCCGGGAGTTTTCATGCTCATATGATTACGTTTTTACCACAGGTGGAGTCGGTCCCACTCACGATGATTTAACGATGGACGGAGTCGCATCCGCGTTCAACCGCAGAATCCGCCGCCATCCCGACCTTGAAGCGACACTGCGGCAGTATTACGACCAAGACATCATTGATGCCAACCTTCGCATGGCCGATATCCCTGAAGGCGCGCGGCTGGTGGGCGCCAAGGGATTGTGGTTTCCAGTCATCGCAGTGGAGAACGTCCACATTTTCCCAGGCGTTCCGGAGATTCTCCGGCGCAAATTCGAGCGCATCAAAGAAATGTTCCGGGAGGCGCCATTTCACCTGAGGGAGGTCTACCTCCGCGCCGATGAAGGCCGAATTACAGGAATACTCCATCGCGTCCTGGCCGACTTTCCCGATCTGCTCCTGGGTTCATATCCCGATTTCGACAATCCCGCGTATTCGATCAAGTTGACGCTAGAGTCTAAGGACCTCGCGTATCTGGAGCGGGCCCAGGCGTTGCTGCTCGAGGAACTTGCCAGAATCCAATTACGTCCTCTGAACGCGGTTTAAGACGGGTTTGATCATGGCGTCTTGATCGGTGTTGGCCGGCCGTTCTCGTCCACGGCAACATAAATGACTTCGGCTTGCGTCACCCGGACAGTCTCCTTAGTGCCACTCTGCCCGAGCCGCTCCACTTCAACCTCGACAGCAACGGTTATTGATGTTCGCCCGATGCGGATGGTCCGCGTATAAAACGTGACGAGATCTCCAAGATGAACCGGCGCGACAAAGATGACCTCATGCATGGCTTTCGTCACGAACTTCGAGGGCGATTGCCGCTGGGCCTCGATGCCTCCGGCCATATCGATGTAGCTCAAGATAACGCCGCCAAAAATCGTTCCCTGGGCATTGGTGTCTTTCGGCAGCATCGTGACTCGAATTGCGGGGAATCGTTCTGTCATGGTTTTAGCCGCCATCAAGAAAATCCTGCCGAAGGCCACCGATTAAGAACAATCTGTATTTCCATCCCCCTCAGCGCAGGAATGGGTTATATCGCCGTTCGTGGCCGATCGTTGTGGATTGGCCGTGACCGGCGATGACGAACGTGTCGTCGTCGAAGTTCATGAGCTTCTTCTGAATCGAACTGATGATTTCCGAATACGAGCCGCCCCACAGGTCGGTCCTTCCGATACTCTGCATGAACAAGGTGTCACCGGTGAACAGAATATGGCGGTCGCCGGCCAGATCAAACGTCGAACTGCCCGGTGTATGTCCGGGCGTATGCAGGACGCCCATTTCAATACCACGGCAAGCCACCGCATCGCCGTCCTGCAGGAAGCTGTCGATCACTCCCTGTTTCGGCGCAGGCATCCCGATCCATTGGGCCTGCACGTCGAGTTTCTCAAACAGAAACAGATCCGCCTTGTGGATCGATGCCGGTGTTCCGGAAAGCTGTTGAAGCTCATGGATGGCGCCGACGTGGTCAATGTGTGTGTGCGTACAGACGATTTGTTTTACGTTAAGACCATGCTGGGCCAAACGGCGCAAGATCTCCTCTGGATCGTCCCCCGGATCAATGACGATCGCTTCGCGCGTTTCATCGTCCCCTAGAATCGTACAGTTGCATTGAAACAGACCGACAGGAAATGTTTCGATGATCATAGCCTTGTTCATTTCACTTCTGCAGCGCCTACCACCACGAGACTGCCGCGGGTCGCGGCGCCACGACTCTTGAAATCCACACTCCCAATGATTTTCTCGTTCCCCGGCGGAAGCTTTTGCTCGACGGTCAGCTTGTCGGTTTCCACAACCGTACCTTTGTCGTCCAGATACGTGGCCTGAAGCTGGATCTGGTCATACGTGAACCGGTTGCTGTTGTTGCGGAAGCTGATGATCCAGGCGGGCCTGCTCCCGGGCAGCTCCGGGCGAAATTCGGCGCGTGTAATGATGATGTCGCGCTTTGGATTCGGCCCACGGAGACGCGAAACGATGGCATCGCCATACGTGCGATATCCGAGAAACAGGATGATGCCGACAAGAATCAGCCGCCGTGCAATAACCCATTCCCGGGAGCGGAGGAACCTGAGCATTATTGCTTCGGCGCCTCTTGCAGCACAACGGGCAGGTCTGTCTTTTTATTCCCTCGCAAAATAGTAACGGCGACCTTATCGCCGGGTTTGTAGCGGTCGATTTCGCGTGCAAGGTCCTGCAGCGAATTCACCTCTTTGCCTTGGAAGGCAAGGATGACGTCACCGCCCGCAGGCACTCGATAGTTCCTGACAATGACTTCTTGCGACGCTCCATGGATGCCGGCAAGTGCGGCTGGACTATTCGGCTGAACCGTGACGACCAGCAGCCCGACTTCGGTGCTGAGTCGAAGGCCATCCGCCAGCCAGGGCACGTCCATCAAAGCAATTAATCCTCTTTGAGAGACTCCAAGATACGGACGCCGAACGTAACCAAGAGTGACGAGATCGCTGGTGATACGCCGGACCGTGTCCGCCGGGATTGCGAAACCAAGTCCGACGCCCCCCGAGACAATCGCCGTATTGATGCCAATGATCTGTCCTTCACTGTTCAAAAGCGGCCCGCCGGAGTTGCCGGGATTGATGGCAGCGTCGGTCTGGATGATGTCTTCAATCACTCTACCGTTCTCGGCTTGGATCGAGCGCCCCAGGGAGCTGATGATGCCCGTGGTGAGTGAGCGCTCCAAACCATAAGGGTTGCCGATGGCCAGAACTTTCTGGCCAACCTGAAGTCCCTTTGAGGTTCCAACCGGTATTGGGATTAAACCGGCGCGCGGTAAGTCGATTTGGATGACGGCAAGGTCATTGTTGGGATCGCTGCCGACGACCTTGGCGATATGTTTCGTTTTGTCTGGTAAGGTGACCTCAAGCCGTTCGGCCTCTCGGATGACGTGAAAATTCGTCACGATGTGACCCTGAGTGTCGATGATTGCACCCGATCCCGTGCCCGATTCCATCGGAACAGGCCGCAGGAAGAAGTCATAGCCAACCGTTGTCGTCGTGATGTTCACGACGCCCTGGCTGTACTTTTGATAGACCTCAATATTGTTTCGCTCCTCGTCACTCAGGCGCGCCGCAGGCACGGCTGCCGGGCTGCTCGCAACGGAAGACGCCCAGCTCACTTCCGGTGCACGCGCCGTCTCCGAACGTAGAGGCCGCCACTCCAAAACGACGTACACCATTGCCGCTGTGATGATCGAGCTCAAGAAAGCCACTTTGATGATGTTTTTCATAAGTTAAATCCATTGGAGTTCGGGGACAGACTCCGATTTCTTGGGTTGCAGAAATCGGAGTCTGTCCCCATACCGAAATTTGTCGTCGTCATCTATTCATGTAACTCCAATACGTCACCATCGCTGATGACGAAATCGCGCGGAACCATAATCCCGTCCGCCTTGCCTTCACCCCAGATACGAGCGTATTTCAAATTCTGGAGAAAGTCGCGATGCACTTTTTCGGCGACATTCAACACAGTACTGCCCCGAGGGACAACATAAGGATCGCTGAAATCCGGCTTCTTTCCCGGAGCCTTGGTGTAAACCTTCACAATGTCCAGAAAATCGTACACAACTTTCTTAAAGGCTTCTAGCTCTGCGGGTGTTGAGAAAGCGGCCGAGATTTCCGTTATCGGGAACTTATCCGGATAGGCTTCCCGCACGATTGCCGCGCGCTCGCCGGCGCCCGGCGCATCCTTCTTGTTACCCACCATTAAGACTTTCATGTTTTGCAGATCGATTTTGGCGCCTGCCAGAAAGGTGCAGGTTTCTTCGAGCGTGTCCAGAATATCGTCATCCGACAGATCAAAGATCCACAACACCGCGTCCGCATTGCGAATGATCTGTCCCACCCAGGATTCCGTGTATTCCGGCGAAATCGGTGGGAGATCCACCAACTGTAGACGTACGTTGTCGAATATCATCATCCCCGGAATCGGAGTTCTCGTCGTGTAGGGGTAATCGGCGACTTCCGGCGTCGCGTGCGTGAGACTTCGTACAAGTTGCGATTTCCCAGAATTCGGCGCCCCCACCAGGGCCAATTGCCGGGCACCTTCCTTCTCGACTACAAAGGTATCCCGCCGCACCCCACTTTTTTTGTGCTGATCGGATTCCTTCCGCAAGACGGACATCTTCTTTTTCAGGTCCGCCTGCAGCTTCTCCGTACCTTTATGTTTGGGGATAGTCGCCATCATCTCTTCGAGTGCCGAAATCTTCTCCTCCACACTGCTGGCTTGCTTGAAGCGCTTTTCAGCATCCATATATTGCGGCGTCAAATTGGCGGGCATGCACCTTAGGATAGCAGCGTCACGGTTCTCTGAGCCAGATACAGCATATGGGGACGAGAAGCGTGGCCAGAGCAGCGACCAGGGCGACAGCAGTGAATCCGCCTGAATCGAAGGCGGTAGCGGATATGGTGGCGAGGGTGGCAATCCCCAGCTGAGAGGCGGCATTGCGCATGGCGATATATTCACCGCGGATTTCAGGACCGACGATTTCCGTGGTCAGCGCGTGCAGAGGCGCCTGACGGGCCGAGGCGGCGATGCTCAGCATTCCAATTCCAATCATAAGCCACAGCCCCCAATTGATGCGGGCCACGATCACGAACAAGAACGCGAGCAACACATTCGACCACATGACAATGGTGCGTTTGCCCGCATGATCCGAAAGCCAGCCGGAAAGCGGTGAAGCGGCGACGGCGGCCAGACCCGAGAACATGAAAACGAGACCGATCCGATCGATACCAACATCATGCGTCGCTTTAAGCCACGCTCCAACATACGTCAGAAATCCGACGAGGCCGCCCGAGGTGAGGAATGCGGCTGCCATGCCAGCCAGCCGGTCGGTCTTTCCGAAGTGCTCGATCATCGATAGACGGGACCGGCGAGATTTCCAGTCTGTCTTGTCCCTTGGCAATCGAAACCCCACCATAAACATGCCGGCTGCTGCAACCGACAGGCACCCGAATACCCACTGCCAGCCGAGGCGCGCAGCGGCCAGGGCCCCGGCAGGCACTCCCACAACAATGGCGACAAAGTATCCCATGGAGAGTATCCCCATAGCCCGGCCCCGTTGTTCATACGGATAGTAATCTCCAGCAAAAGAGAGCGCGCAGGTGGAAAGTGTACCCGCAGCCAATCCTGTCATTGTCCGCAGAATCACTAACGCACCGAAGCTGGAAACGTGATATGTAAGAAATGAACTAAAGCTGAACAGAGCAAGACCCGATAGTAATATCTTTTTCCGTCCGACTCGATCGGAGAGCGGGCCTACAAATAGAGCGAAAGCGGCAGCGGCCAACGAGTACGTAGTGACGATGATTCCGGCGTGTCCAGGTGTCGCCCCAAAATTCTCAGCGATGAGCGGGAGAAGCGGGGCGACTAGTTGCGTGTCCGATACCCCCAGGAAGAGCACGCCGAACAGAATGAGAGCAACTGTCCACTGAAAACGTCTGTCGCCGGACACGCGCGGATTCTAGCATAGTCCGGAAAATGGGGACGTAGCCCTGTGTCCCCATTTTTGAAGCCCTAGTATGCCAAAAATGAAGAATGGGGAGCAGAAGATCCAGACGATACCTGATGAGTTGCCGATTCTTCCTGTTCGTGATGCCGTTATTTTTCCAAACGCCGTCATCCCGCTGACGGTCGGCCGCGAAAGCTCGGTCAAACTCATCAATGACGTCCAGCAGGGTGATGGAATGTTGGTCGTTCTCACTCAGCGCGATAAGCGGGTCGATTCGCCCGGACCGATAGATCTCTATGACATCGGGACTGTGAGTGTGGTCCACCGAGTCATGAAGACGCCTGAGGGCAATCTGTTTGTCATCATCATGGGCGTCTCCCGGACGCGAGTGCAGGAATTCATCCAGTTCGATCCGTACCTTCGCGCGCGCATTACTGTCCTTGCCGACGAAAAAGAAGACGAAACGAGTGTGGACTTCCAGGCGCTTCGAAGGACCGTGATCAGCCAGTTCGAGCGCATTATCAAGCTTTCCCCGCAACTGCCCGACGATTTGCAGACCATCGTCATCAACATCGAAGACACCGGCCGGCTAGCCGATTACATCGCAACGAATCTTCCGAATTTGTCGATCGTTTCCAAACAATTTGTTCTCGAAGAGATCTCCGTGCGGAAGCGGCTTGAGTTTTTGAACACGGAGCTCGCGAAGGAACTCGAGGTCCTGGAGCTGCGCACCAAGATCCAAAGCCAGGTACAGGAAGAAGTCGGAAAGAGCCAGCGCGAGTATTTCCTTCGCGAACAACTGCGAGCCATCCAGCGCGAGCTTGGCGAAGCCGATGATACCCAGCGCGAAATGGATGAGCTTCGAAAGAAGATTGAAGCGGCGGGAATGACCGAGGAGGCGAAGAAGGAAGCGGACCGCGAGCTGGGACGGCTTGGCCGCATGTCACCCGCCGCTGCGGAATACACGGTGAGCCGGACCTATCTGGACTGGCTGGTGACCCTCCCATGGAACGTCCTGACGACAGAAAGGGTCGATATCGCTCGTGCTCGCCAGGTCCTCGACCGCGACCATTACGATCTGGAGAAGGTCAAGGAACGGATACTCGAGTATCTTGCCGTGCTGGAACTGCGGCCCCTCGGCAAAGCCCCAATTCTGTGCTTCGTCGGCCCGCCCGGCGTCGGAAAGACTTCGCTGGGCCGGTCGGTGGCGGAAGCGATGGGGCGACGATTCATACGCATCTCGCTGGGAGGAATGCGCGACGAAGCGGAAATTCGCGGCCACCGGCGAACCTATATTGGCGCCCTCCCCGGGCAGATCATCCAGAACATCCGCCGCGCGGCCTCGCGCGACCCGGTCTTCATGCTTGACGAAATCGATAAGCTTGGCGCGGATTTCCGGGGCGATCCCGCATCGGCGCTGCTGGAAGTTCTGGATCCCGAGCAAAACAACACATTTCGCGATCACTACCTGGACGTGGCTTTCGACCTTTCGCGCGTCTTTTTCATCACCACGGCCAATGTACTCGACACGGTCCCTTCAGCCCTGCGCGACCGTATGGAGATTATCGAGCTACCCGGATATACCGAAGAAGAGAAGGTACAAATCGCGCGCAGCTACCTGGTTCCGCGTGGCCGGGAGAACAGCGGCCTGCAGCCGGATCAGATTGAGTTTCAAGACGAGGCGCTGCACCGCATCGTTCGTCACTACACGCGGGAGACCGGCGTCCGGAACCTGGAAAGGCAGCTTACAAGCATTTGCCGGAAGCACGCGCGAAGAATGCTCGAAGGAAAGGACCCGAAACTTGTTGTCACGCCGGACGTTGTTACTGAATTGCTCGGGGCGCCGAAGTTCAGCCTGGAAGAGGAAGTGGAAGAGCGTGCAAAGCGTGCTGGCGTCGTTATCGGTCTGGCATGGACTCCAGTCGGCGGCGACATCCTTTTTGTGGAGGCCAACATCGCCAAAGGTGGCCGCCATCTCACGGTGACCGGTCAGGTCGGCGACGTGATGCAGGAATCCACGAAAGCCGCCCTAACTTGGGTCCGTTCTTATGCCATCGAGTTGGGTCTGGACTCCGACTTTTATAAAGACATCGATGTCCATGTTCACGTTCCAGCCGGATCGATTCCCAAGGACGGACCTTCCGCCGGCGTGACCATGGTCACTGCACTGGTTTCCGCTCTCACGAACACACCGATCCGGCCCAAACTCGCCATGACCGGTGAAATCACGCTGAGCGGCCACGTGCTAAACGAGAAAAACGTGGTCGAGGATATCCAGCCCGAGCTTCTGAAAGAGATCAAGATCCACTACGTCCGTACCATCGAAGAAGTCTTGAATCTCGCATTTCCCAGGCGGGTCCTGCGGGCAGTTTCCGATAAAGAACCCATCCAGCAAGTGATCTAGGGGGAATTAGCCGCCAATTGCGCAAATTACGCGAACGGGCCCATTCGCGTGATTCGCGGCTAATTTCCTTCTTGAAAGAAGACGTCCACTTGCTCCGAACGTGGAGCCGGCGTCAGCAGGGACACCCCAATCAGGCATAAAACAGAAACGGCGATGGCGGGAATGACCGGGTCCACGCCCGTGCTTGTTCCGAACCCCCCAAACTCCCAGATTAAAGTCGTGGCCACACCCATGATGATGGAGGTGACCGCGCCTTGCGCAGTCGCGCGTTTCCACGTGAGTGCTGCGACCAGTGACGGGGTAATCCCCGTACCGTAGATGGTGTAGGCGCGCAGCGCAATCTCGAGGAATTTTTCCGAAAATGTCGAGATGATGAACGCCACGATTCCCAGTCCAATGACCAGTCCGCGGAGAAGCCACACGAGCTTCCGCTCGGTCGCCTTGGGATTGATGAAGCGCTGGTAAATGTCGCGGGCAATCGATGTGGCCGGCACCAGGAGATAGGAGATGGATGTGGACACAATGATCGCCACAATCGTCGTCATGACCAGCGCGCCCAGCCATA
>QHXC01000080.1:17575-22377 GCA_003222815.1 Acidobacteriota bacterium
ACGCCGAAAAGCAGCCAAATCGTCGAACGGCGCGCCACACCAGCGTTTCTTGCAGAGAAAAAACGCTGGTACATATTGGCGTCGCCGAGAATCAAAAGTCCGGGTGGCAGAATGATGCCCGCTGCCTGGACCCAGCTAATCGGCCCAAAGAAGACCAGATGATCGGGAGGAAGCGTTGCGGCCATTCCCGCGTACCCGCCCGCCTTCGAGTACACGTAAGGGAGCGTGACCAGAATCCCCACGATCATGGTGATTCCCATCACGAGATCCGTATAGGCCACCGAGAACATTCCCGCCAGCGCCGTGTAAATAATGATGAAAACCGCAACGATGATCGTCGCCGTTTTCAAGTTGATACTCGGCATGGCCAGGTTCAGCACCGCCGCGGCCGCCCGATACTGGTAAGACACAATGGTGACCGCCGTGAGTACCAGCGTGATCACGCCAAACACGCGTGCCCACTTGTTGTATCGGGTCTCGAGAATATCCTGGACTGTGATGGCGGAAGATCGGCGAGCTCGACTGGCGAGAAATGACAGGAGGATAATTCCTATCTGCGAGCCGACGGGCAGGATCCATGCCGCGATGCCTACCTCGTAAATTTTGCCTGAAAATCCGAAGATCGATCCCGTTCCGATCCATGTGGCGAGCATCGTGCCGAAGAGAACGAATGTCGAGAGCTGCCGGCCGGCCACCGAGAAATCTTCCTGACTTTCCACTCTGCGGCTTCGCAATGCGCCGACACCAATCAGGAAGACCATGTACGCCACGATGGTCCAGAAATAGGCGGAGGACATATTTGAGTGAAGGTACCACACTCGAATAGATGATCGCGTACAATGGCTTGGCATGGAACTGCTGAAGCTCCGCGATGCAGCTCGCATTCTGAACATCAGTTATCCGACATTGAAACAGTGGATCTATCGTGGAAAGCTGAGATCTATCAAGACTCCAGGAGGGCACCATCGCATCGCACAGAGTGAGATCGATCGCCTGACCCATTCGAACCCAAGAAGAACCAGCCTGCCATCGATCAGCGGCAGAAACAAATTACTGGGAACGATAACCGAGGTTAAGACGGAAGGCCTGTTGACCCAGGTCACGCTTGATGTTGCTGGCCAGATCGTTACTGCCATCATTACGCGCCAATCCTCAGAAGAACTCAGACTCCGGAAGGGGATGCCCGCCTTTGCTCTGATAAAGGCAACAGAAGTGATGATTGCGACGGGAGCGAGGACACCTCAGAAATGAAGTTTCAACGCGAGCTGCAACACACGCGGATCGCCAGCGGATGTGATTGATCCGAAACCTGGAGAGCCAAAGACCGTATTGGGATTTCCGAGTGATGGTGAATTGGTCAAATTGAAGGCTTCCGCACGAAATTCCAGAGCAATCTTTTCCTTGAGAGGAGTTCTCTTCAGCAGAGCGAGATCGAGGTCCCGGAGTCCAGGCCCTCGCACCGGATTCCTCGAGCTGTTTCCGAGTGTGAACTGGGGAGCGAGCACGAACGCTTCGGTGTCGAAATAACGAATCGTCATGCGCTCGCTGGCGGGCAGGTTGCCATTGCGAAGCCGATTGGGCCGTTGAGTGCCGAAACCGCCAAACGCGTTGAAATTCGTGTTCTGAGTCACCGCGAGCGGCAGACCCGATTCGAGGGTCAGAATTCCCGCAATTTGCCAGCCGCCGAATAGCCCTGTACCCGCGGGAAGATCGTAGGCCGCACTCACAGCGAACACGCTGGGCATATCGCCCGAGGAGAGATCGCGCTCCAACTTCCTGTTGAAGCTGTCTGCAACGGGAAAGTCCGCCACCGGCCCCGTCAGGACTGCCGCATCGAATACGGACGAGGCCTCGTCGATGAGCTTTGACCACGTGTAGCTCGCAAGCAGCGAGAAACCATGCGAGAAACGCTTTTCCAGCTTTGCCTGAAAGGCGTGGTAGTTCGTGTTCCCGACGTTATTTCGAAAGTAGCTGACGGTTGTGAACTGCGGGAACGGTTTGAGCAGTTGTGCCCGCGTGATCGTCGGATCGCCCAGCGACGAGGATCGGGGAATGATTCCGAAGAATGGATTCGGAACTCGCTCGAGCAGTTGTGGCCCGAGACGAAGTTGATCCGCTGTAAGCTGATTGACATTCGTATCCGGAATTCCAACGTGAGTGATCTTCGAACCGGTGTATGCCGCTTCAAAGAGGATGTTGGTGCCGAGTTCCCGCTGGATCGAAAGATTCCATTGCTGTGCATATCCGGAACCCAGGTTACGGTCCACGCCAAACACTCCCTGACCCAAGCCGGCATCCGGCGTTGGCGGAATCGGCAAAACCGAAGGTCCGGACGAGAGGACAAATGCCGGCGTGATGTTGTCTAACGACCTCTGGGTTACGGTTTGAATGAAGGGAAACTGAGGATTCGTAAATGGAGTCGTAATCCCTGCCTGCTCGATCCAAACCAGGCCGTAACCGCTGCGAACCACGATCTTGTCCGTGGCACGGTACGCCAGTCCCACGCGTGGACCGAGATTCAGTTTGTGCAACGTGCGAGATGACCGGGGAAAACCATCGCGGCCCAGATATCGAAGTTTCTGTGTTTCGAGATCGAATACCGCCCCCTGATCATCCAACTCCGTGGATGGGAAATTGAGCGTGTAACGAAGGCCGGCGGTGACCGTGAGCTGGCGCGAGGCCTTCCAGTCGTCCTGGATGAAGTACTCCTGGATCATCGCGCGAGGGCGAATGGGCTTTTGCTGGATGTCGATAGAAAACCGATTCACCTGTCCAAGAAGAAAACTGGCTAGTGAAAACCCGGCTTCCGGCTCGCTAAACTGGAAGGATCCCAATGGCGATGGCGGTTGAGTGATGTCCAGGCGCTCCCAGCGGAAGTCCAGGCCCGCTTTAATGAAATGCCTACGCCTTTGAGTGGAAAACGTATCCAGCACCTGAGTGACGTCCGTGCGGAGATCCGAGTTGGCATTTGCCGGAGGTCCAAGTTGCTGGTAACCGTCGATGACATACGTTGGGAGAGGCGCGGCACGGCGCGCAACCCGCCTGCGGCTGTATCCGAATCGAACTTCATTCGTGACGGATGGGCTCAACACCCGCAGGTAACTCGATGCAAGCGACTGACCGGCGGTCGCGGTATGGCCAAGCACACCCGAGGTCAGGTTGCCGCTGCCGTCCGGCAAAGGAGGTACAGGATCGGAAACATCTCGAGCGGATGAAAATCTGGCGAAGACAGAATCCGGCGCTCCGAAAGCATGGTCGAGACGCGCATCCCACTGGTTCTGGTTTTGCGCCTCATTTGCGATCCGGCGATAGTTGTTCGCTGTGCCTGGGGAAGTCGGCAACGGATAGCGCTCGAGAAGAGCCAAAGCCGCCGGGTCCATTCGTTCCCGTGGAATGGTACTGGATGGGAATGCAATCCGCGTTCCCGGATCGAAGATGCGTGGCAGGGAGCCCGCCACTGTCTCGGTAAAAATACCTTGGCGTTGAAGCAAGGTTGGCACTGTGGACGTGCGAACCCGGCCAATGGCCTGCCGGCTTCCCTGATAATCGGCGAAGAAGAACGTCCTGTCGCGAACAATTGGGCCGCCAAAGACCGCGCCAAATTGATTGCGTCTGAAAAGCGGCTTGCCGGGAATGGATGGCGTTGCCGGCGCAAACAGGTTCCGGGCGTTGAGAGCCTCATTACGCAGAAATTCAAAGGCGGAGCCGTGAAAGTCATTCGTGCCGGACTTCGTCGTCAGATTGATGACGCCGCCGTTGAATCGGCCGAACTCGGCCGGCGGGCTGTTGGTTTCTATTTTGAATTCCTGGATCGCGTCGACGATCGGCATGAAGGTGACCTGTCCGGGTTCCGGTTGCAGTACCGTGACGCCGTCAAAAAGAAATTCGTTGGTACGCGGCCGGCCGCCATTGATGCGGGGAAAAGCCGAGCCTGGCGGCAGAGCCACACCCGGCGCAAGGGCGGCGAGTGAGATGAACGAACGCCCATTCAAGGGCAGCTCAACGATCTTTTTGTTATCGATCACCTGGCCGATGTCGGCGGATTCTGTCCGCAACAGCGGGGCATCCGCCGTGATCCTGAGGTTTTCCAGTACCGAACCGATTGGAAGCACAAAATCCAAACGTACTTTCTCGCCGGTAAGCAGCATGACGCCTTGCCGCGTGACCCGCTGGAAACCAGAAGCCTCAACCGTCAGGTTGTAGCGGCCGGGTCTCACGCCGGTGAACCGATACCTGCCGTCGATGGCGGAAGTCGAGTGGAAAGTGGCGTTCGTGTCAACTTCCATCAGCGTCACCGACGCCTGCGATATTGGTACGCCGCTCGGGTCGAGAACCTCACCGGTAAGCTCGGCCTGCGCAAAGCTGAGGCGAAGAATGAGCAGGGAAAATAGCACCGCTTTCTGCATAATGTGTTCTTATACACTTCGATGCGACTTTCAGACAATATCTGAGACCGTGTTATACGATTTAATACGGTTGCCTGGATAGGCTCGGCCGCGAATTGCGCGAATAGCAGCCGCCCTAAAAAGCGTCCTCTTCAAGAAGAGTTTAAGGCTGATCCGCCGAATCGCTGAAAACGGTTTGGAGAAGGATTGGCGGATTGAGGTTCGTGCACAACGTGCAGTTTGCACGACACGATCCGGTTGGAGAATTGGGGCATTCCTGCGGTCCCCGTGGCCACGCATGAGTTCATGTTACCGGCACGAGCTCAGGCTGCCGCTCTCGGCAGGCCAGACTTTGACGCCGTTTAAGTGGACCATCCGATCCAGGACCAAACCCCGGCGGAAATTCAGGCGCGGGCC
>QHXC01000364.1 GCA_003222815.1 Acidobacteriota bacterium
GCTACCGGGCAAAAACCGGTACGTATACACGTCTAATGATCCCATCAACAAGACAGATCCAGATGGGAATGAAGAACGGCCGGGACATTGCGATGTCTATCCATATGACGCGCTCTGCAATCCGCTTCCCCTTCCCGGCCTATGCCAGATCTTTCAGTGTCTCCCGCCGCCTCCGATGCCTGGTGTTTGGACGCCGGCAGGCCCAGCAAAGTGGTTCGACCTCTGCCGAGGGTCTTCGAACGCCGATGTCCAGCGTGGTAGTCTTCCACCAGTCGACCCGACAGCTATCGCCTCGAGATAAGCTTCGAGAAACCAGAGATTCTTTTCGACTGCATTGCATATCTCCAGCAAGAGCCCGACAGTCTGGAAATCCCTGAGCTCCTCAATGTCCTTCGTCGCTTTCAGCGCACCGACTTCATATTTTGAATAACTCGAAAGCAAAGCTTCGACGTGATCGTGCGCCTCCAACGCATCCGCCGGATAGTTCCGCAGGCTTGACCGCTGAGCCGCAATTCGAACACTTGCGGTGGCGCAACCGCCGAAGACACAGATGCGGTCGGCGATGAGGTCGATAAACTGGCGCAGTTCCCGAGCCAGACCGTCGAACAGAAGACGTAGTTCCGGGGCATAACGTCCTCTGAGATTCCAATACCCCTGCCGCACCTGCAATCGCAAGTCGACCGTGTCCGCGAGCTGCTGATTTAGTATTCCAGAGAGTTTGTCCCGCAGTTCCTCCGAAAACTGACCGGAGTTTCCTGTTTCGAATGTATCCACCGTCTACCTCCACTACACAACGGAGTCGTGCACACGCTCTTAGACGTTCAGCAGTAAAAACGATTTGCATTATGACAACCTATCGTGGCACGATATCGTAGGACGATGACCAACAACCAATCACCTGTCACCAACAAAGAGTACAAGGCACTGGCCGAGTTTAGGTATCACATCCGGAAGTATCTGGATTTCAGCGATCGCACAGCCAGAACTGCTGGGATTGAGCCGAGGCAATATCAGTTACTGCTCGCCATTAAGGCTCTTGCGGACACTACTGAGCCTACAGTCGGCACGCTGGCAGAACAATTGCATATCCGGCACCACAGTGCCGTGGAACTCGTGAATCGAGCAGAAGGCCACGGGCTCGTAAAGCGCGCTCGGCTTGGAGACAACAAGAGTTACGTATTCGTGAGCCTGACGAAGAAGGGCGAACGAATGCTGGAACGTGCAGTCACCGAACGCCTGAAAGAACTTCGTGTCGCCGGACCGGCTCTGGTTCATGCGCTCAGACAACTAATAGGGGACAACTACAAGCTCAAAGGAAAACGAATATGAGGAAACAGTATTCTATTCAGATCGTATGTCTGTTGCTTTTCGTTGCAGCTTTGGCTCTTGCCAGCTGTAAAAAACACATAGCGGCGGCTCCTCCTGCTGCCACGCCGGTTCAACCCGCTCCGCCACCACCAGCAGCTCCGGCAATTACGCTTCGGGCCGCTCCGTCCACGATCGACCGTGGCCAGTCTGCGACACTGCAGTGGGATGCGAAAAATGCAACTGCGGTAAGGATCGACCCAGACCTTGGAGGCGTACAGAATTCCGGGTCCCGCCCGGTCAACCCTGCTTCATCGGTGACGTACACGGCGACTGCAACTGGTCCCGGAGGATCTGCGTCTGACGCTGCGAGGGTAACCGTCCGCATCCCTGCTGCACCGCCGGCACGATCGGAAACACCCCGTACCCAGCCCGCGATTTCAATCTCGGAGCTGTTCAGACAAAACGTAGGAACGATCTATTTCGATTACGACAAGGCCGACGTCCGATTCGATCAAGTGGCCCGCCTCGAGGCGAACGCAGCATGGTTGAAACAACATCCGGAAGTGAAGTTCACAATCGAAGGGAATTGTGATGAACGCGGAAGTGAGGAATACAACCTCGGGCTCGGGGACCGGCGTGCGAACGCTGTTAAGGAATTTCTAGTCCAGCAGGGCATTTCTCAATCCAGAATCAACACCCTCAGCTACGGAGAGGAGCGGCCGGTTTGTAGAGTGGACAATGAGAGCTGCTACCAGAAGAATCGAAGAGATGATTTCGCCATGACGCCGCAGACCTGATGAGGTCGCACGGACGCCATGCGGCCCGACCCCACGCGATTCGGTACCGTTTATGTATGCAGACTGGCACCAAGTCCGCTCGCCTCAGCAACGGAATACGAGTTGCGCGGGGGATTCTGGCATTGCGGGTCTACTCGCTCAAAAGGCGAGGAACCTTGACCGCAATGCAACGGATCGACTTGGTAGCATTACACTTCATCCACATACTCAATCACGACGCATGAAATGTTGTCGGGGGTCCCGAGTTTTCGACCCTCGACGATCAGTTTTCGAGCGGTCACTTCGACGTCGTCGCCGAAACCGGCAATCTACGACAAAGATAAGATACTGAAGGTCGATCGAGATGCGATCCTGATTCGTGTCCCGCCTACAGCCCACATCGCTTAGTCCCGCGGCTAAGATCATGCGTCCTCAAAGTGACCAACTTACAGCTGATGTTTGTTTCAGCGTAATGGTCCTATACAATACCGCTGCAACCGCGGATTTTGTCGAATTAAGTTTCAGTCATGGTGACCTATATCCTTTTGATCGCTGTTTCGTTCGGGTCGATAGCTGCGGCTCAAAACAGTGCTGAAATTGAAGGCACGGTTCGGGATATCACCGGAGCGGTCCTTCCGGGCGTCGCGATCACGATTATCAGCAGAGGAAGTGGCCAGGAGCGCCAGCACGTTTCCGACGCGAACGGACGCTTTGTCGCGTCAACGCTTTCTCCGGGCGACTACACGATTCGGGCGGAGCTGCTGAACTTCAAAACGCAAGTGCGCGAAGGCGTCGTCTTACAGGTCGGGGACCGGGCGCGGGTCGACCTTGTCATGGAAGTCGGGGCTATTTCCGAAGAGGTGACGGTCCGTGAATCCCTCCCGCTAATGCGCACGAGCAACGCTGAAGTCAGCGAGATCATCGACAAGCAACGGCTCGCCGAGCTACCCCTCAACGGACGGCAGTTTGTGCAACTGACGCTGCTCAGCGACAACGTCTATCTGACACCCGTCGGAACGCGTGGAGCGGCGCTCGCGCAGACAGGCCGCCAGGTCGTGGTCGGCGGCCAGCGGGTCGGCCACAACATGTATTTTCTCGATGGCGTTTCGATCACTGATCAGTATCTGAACAACCTGGTGCTGTCTCCAGCCATCGACCTGCTTCAGGAATTCAAGATTCAAAAATCGATTTACTCTGCGGAGTACGGAGGAAAGTCTTCGGCGAACGTCAATGCCGTCACAAAATCCGGTACGAATGATGTCCATGGATCCTTGTACGAATTCTTAAGAAACGACATCTTTGATACTCGGAACTACTTCGATGATCCAACCAGACCTCTACCGCCCCTTCGTCAAAATCAGTTCGGCGGTACACTTGGCGGGCCTGTCCACAAAGACCAGTCCTTCATCTTTCTCAACTACGAAGGATTTCGAGAACGCCGCGCATTAACGCGGCTATTCTCGCTTCCCTCGGCAAAGGTCCGTAACGGGGATTTCTCAGGACTTTCCACCATCTACGATCCACTCACGACCGATCCCGTAACGAAACAGCGCCGGCCGTTTCCAGGCAACCAGGTCACCCAGCTTGAGGGATGACCAGGATCAATTTACGTTGCGCATGGATCAGGCTGTGGGAACCAGGGATAACGTCTTCGCCCGCGTGACCTACGCGAACATGGCGACATTCCAACCTTACGGAAACACGAATCTCAACGAAACGCTTGTTCCTGGCTTTGGTTACCACATCACGACAAAAACACGAAACGCCGCCATGAGCGAGATCCATGTCTTTGCTCCGAACCTCATTAACGAGTTTCGGTTCGGCTTTCTTAGAGTCACCGGCGGCCAAGAAAGTCAAAACAGTGGAATCGACTTCGCTGGCAAGGCCGGCCTCGAGGGCGTGACGCGTGATCCGCGCAAAGCCGGCTTTCCTGCAATTAGTTTTGCAGACGCCTACAGCAACGTGGGCGACCCGGCCAACTTGATTTACCGCCTGAATAACAGTTTCGATTTTTTCGACAACATCAGTTGGGGCCGCGGTGCTCATAGCCTGAAGTTTGGAACTTACATCTTTCGACTTCGCTTCAACCCCCAGACATCGCCCAACGCGCGAGGTTCGTTCTCGTTCACTCCCCGGTTCACCTCGTCTGCCGCGGGACTAGGCGATGGGAACGCCTTTGCTGATTTTCTTCTCGGCTACCCTTCATCGGCTCAGGCGGGGATTGGCCGCGGGGAATTCGACGGACGAACACTCTGGTCCCATTTCTACGCGCAGGATGATTGGCGGGCGAATCGCAAACTAACGGTCAACATGGGTTTGCGATATGAGATCAACTCACAGATGGTCGAGGCCGGAAATCGTTTTTCCAACCCCGAGATCGACCGGTTCGTCATCGCCAGTGATCCGGCCGGACGCATCCATCCGGACGCGAACGCGTTACTGGCTCTGATCCCGGTCCCCTACGTCACGTCGAGAGACGCCGGCTACGACCGCTCGCTGCAACGGCCGAATTTCCACCGTGTCGCTCCGCGCCTCGGACTCGCCTGGTCCCTCGACAAAACCGATCGGACTGTGCTGCACGCCGGCTTCGGGCTGTTTTACAACCAGGCCGCGTACAGCGTCCAGGAGAACCTGGGCCTGAACCTTCCGTTCTATTTCAACAAGAGCGTCACGGTCGCTGCGGACGCTGCGGTTCCCACTTTCACGATGACCAATATCCTGCTCGCACCGAATACTGGCAGCATTGGCGGCTCCGGCCTGATGTACAACTATCGCCCCGAGTATGCAGAGTCGTGGACATTGAGCCTGCAGCGGATGCTACGCGATAGCTGGGCCATTCAGGCAACCTATCTTGGATCAAAGGTCGTGGGTGCCGACGACACTACATACATCAACATTCCCGAGCCAGGCCCGGGACCGATCGACGCAAGGCGTCCGAATCCAAATCTCAGCGCAATCCGAACGATTCGCTGGGACGGCTGGTCCAAATACAACTCGTTAACACTGAAGTTGGAAAAACGATACTCGAGCGGCCTGACTTTTGACGCCAATTATACATGGGCGAAGTCCCTGGA
>QHXC01000365.1 GCA_003222815.1 Acidobacteriota bacterium
ACGTCCTCATATAACTCCTCCTCAGGATTAGGGTGCACCTATAGCTTTATCAACGCAGCAGTATAGGTGGCAACTCTTTATGACGCAATACCAGGGTGGGCTCAAAGCGGAGAACGATCTTGAGCCGCGGATGACGCAGATGGCGCGGCTGGAGTCCGTGTCATCTGCGCAATCGGCCGCTCCTTCCTCGTGAGGGGCCGCCATCGGAAAAACTCGCGTACGGGCCGCTTACCGACAATATCCGGAACGATGATCCGGTCCGTGAGATCTGCAGCGGCAAATCTCTTCGATACCCGATATGCAAAAAAATAAAACAAGAAGGCCCGCTTCAGCGCATATTCACCATTGATCAAAATGTCGAAGGTGATGTGCATCGCCGCGCCCAGCCAGTAGCCGGCCAGCAGCGTCCATGGGTGGATACGAAGTAGGGCCAGAAGAATCCCCATCAGTTCCATGGAGTGTAACGGCAGTACAGCCTTCTGCGGGCTATTGGTGAAGTAATAACGCAGGAAACTCAGAGGTCCTGGCCGGCGCCATTGTTTTTCGAAGACCAGGTAGTCGAGGTAGTGATCCACATCGATCAGAAATCCTCCCGCAAAACAGCCTGCCGCGGCTTCCGGCGAACCCGTCGCCGCATAGGCCGCGCCGCTGAGCGCAAGTGCCGTCGCGAGATGTCCCCCTGGCATCATACGTCTTGTTATAGCACGCGGCCGTCCAACTGTAACGGCGTCATAGACCGCCGCTGTCCCAATTACCGGAGGTTTTGACAAATCTTAAATCGGCAACCGCCGATCGCCATTACCCAACAAAGATCTGCAACATCTTTAGCGATAGTCCCCGAATTATTGAGCAAATCCGCCAAGGAGGGGAATTCGCTTCAAGCCTCAACTTCAGCAACAATGAAATGAGTACACTTCTTGGGCTCACGCGGCGGCTACGCTCTGGCGCCGCTTCGCGGCCTGAATTCGCCGCCGAACCGGCCAACCCCGCCAGCCGAGCTCGACAATCCTGCCATCGATCTTCGAGATCAGCTAAATCCAGTGGGTTGATGAAAGCGAACTGAAGCTCTCTATTTCTTGACGCTCCAGTTGCGGCGAATATGATGTTGACGCTATGAAATCAAAAACACTGTTGATCACTCTCTCGTGTCTCTTCGTCTCCATTCTGGCGCTGAGCCAGGTGAAAGAAGTAACCGTCACCGAAATTCCGGGCGTCGTGGCGGCCGGCGCGAAATGGACGCTGGCCTGGGCGGGCACCAACAACGCCGACGGAATCGTCGGCACGACCGACGGCGGCGTGATATTTGCGCAGGAACAACCCAGCCAGGTCGGCAAGCTCGACAAGGACAACTACTACTCCGTCTTGATCAAAGACACCCACGGAGCCGGTTCGCTCTCGACGGATTCCAAAGGCCGCGTCCTCGCGGTGCTGCGGACCTGCACGGATCCGGGCAACGCCGGGCGTGGAATTACAGCGCCCTGCACCGAGCCGACGGCTATCGCGGTCCTGGCTCCGGAGCACAAGATCCTGGCGGACAGCTTTGAAGGCAAAACCTTCGGGCGTCCGAACGACCTCGTTACCGCGAAAAACGGGAACATCTATTTCAATTCGGGTGGAACCTACCGCGTCAGCCCTGACGGCAAGGTCAGCCTCATCAGCAAGGATCTCCGCACCAACGGGATCATGCTGAGTCCGGATGAGAAGACTCTCTATGTCACCAATGGCCCGGTTGTCGTGGCATTCGATGTCCAGCCCGATGGCTCCGTCAAAAACCTGCACGACTTCGCGAAGCTTGAAGCCGGCGGCAACGGTGACGGGATGACGGTCGACGCCACGGGTCGTCTTTACGTCACATCCGGCGCCCGCGGGGTTCAGGTGTTCAGTCGCGAAGGAAAATATCTTGGAGTCATTCCAACGCCACGCGCCGTTGCAAGTGTCGCCTTCTCCGGACCCGACAAGAAGACGCTTTATGTCACATCCGCCGGAGCCATCATCGACGGGAAGGAATTTCAAACTCCCGAAGGCGTCCGCAACAACGCCAAGTCGATATTCAAAATCTCAATGGTGGCTCAGGGTTTCAAAGGCCGCGCCAAGTAGTGATGAATGGAATGCGAACTAAAGCCCGCGCTTACATATTGCAACAATGTTTTGGCTAAGCGTGTAGTCGCGGGCTTTAGGCCGCGTTCGAGCTCGCGTGGGATTCCTCGAGCTCAGGAGGCCTGACGTTCTGGTGTACCGGCGCCGGTTCGCAAGCACGACCACCTTCGAAGGGCTGACACAGTACTTCTTGAGAGGTTAGGATACGGCTCGTGGTCGCAGACGCTAACTCAACGGTAATCATTTTCAAAAAGCTGCTCGATCGAAAATCGGTTCAGTGCAAGCCCGGCCTGTGTCGGTACGCTTTTCGCGGGAAAAAACGGATTCCGGGCCGGGACTGGATTAACTCCGGCCTGGTATCTCTGGCGGCTCGAAGGAGATTCATGACCATACGTCTCTTGGCAACCCTTGGCCGTTTCGCTTTAGGCGCGACCATATTTAGCGCTGCCGCTCTAGCCCAGCCCACACACCAGCCTCCGCCGGAATTCCTCGATTGGCCGGAGATCACTGAGGGGGAGAAGCAAATGCGGGCGCCGCTTGTTGAAAAGGACTCGGGCGCGGAAGTGCTTGTTTGGCGCGTGCATGTCCTGGACGAAGTCCTAAGCCGAAATACGCTCCAGCGCGTGTTCTATAACTATGTACGCCTGAAAGTTTTCAACGAGGAAGGCAAAGAGCAAACATCCACAATTGATCTGAGGAACGACGAACGCAACTCGATCATTGACGTCGCCGGGAGGACCCTGAAACCGGACGGCACCATCTTGCAACTGGAAAAGAGCGCGATCCACGAGCGTGACATCGTGCGCGTGGGTGGAAGAAAGCGCAAAGTGACGTCGTTTGCCATGCCCGGGGTTGAGCCGGGGACGATCCTCGAGTACCGGTGGAAGGAAGTTCTGGACGGAGATCGAATCCAGTATGTCCGGCTGCAGTTCCAGCGGGAATTCCCCATCCAAAAAGTCACGTATTTCGTCAAACCGTTGTCCTGGGAGAACACGAGCTACCAGATGCGCTTTCAGGCGTTTCATTGCCAACCGGCTTTCGGTAAGGCGGACAGGGACGGCTACACTCCGGTCATCCTCGAGAACGTCCCTCCATTCCGCGAAGAGCCATACGCTCCAAGCGAACCCAACTTGAGGCCTTGGGTCCTTGCGTACTACCAGTTGGAAAACCCCAAAGATCCGGATCGTTACTGGAGCGACATCGGCAAGAAGGCGTACCAGGAACTGAAAAATGCGCTAAGGACGAATGACGAACTGAATGCCGCGACCGCGACGGCAACTGGCCAGGCGCAGAGTGATCAGGACAAGGTGTTGAACTTGATTCGCTATATTCAGAACAATCTTCGCAACGTCAATACGGACTTGAGCGACTCCGAGCGTGAAAAATTCCAGGAGGGGCTTCCTAAAAATCGCGTCAGGACTTCCGCAGAGATCTTCAAAAGCGGGATGGGCATGCCCGATGAGCTCAATGTCGTTTTCGCGGCAATGGCGGCGCAGGCGGGCCTGGATGCGCGGCTCGCCTACGCCGCCGATTGGAACGACGTTGTGTTCAATCCCAACTGGTTAGCGATGCCAAGACACCCGTCTTTGTTCAAACGGAGACAACTCCAGCGAAGTCTTCCGTTGAGGCCAAAAAGGGTTCATTCTCCTTATCCGTCAACGGTGAATTGGAAGGAGATGCGGAGGAAACCTTCACAGGCCACCGCGCTTTCGACCTAAGGTCGGAGCTACGCGAGGAGTCTCAGGAACGCCGCGAAGAATGGCTGCGCAATCGAGTGATAGAGATGTTCCCCGACGCCGAGGTCACAGAGATTGCCGTCGAGAACTGCGACGATCCCACGCGGCCTCTCCGATTCCGATACCACTTGTTAGCGCCGCAGTACGCCCAAGTCGCCGGTAGACGGATCTTTTTTCATATCCTGCCCTTTCAGCGGTCCCGGCCATCTCCGTTCAGTGCTTCGGAACGACGCAACCCTGTTCAGTTTCCCTACGCCTGGACGGAAACCGACGCCGTCCGCATCAGACCTCCCGCCGGCTTTGTCCTCGATAATGCATCGGCCCCCGGCGGCATTGGTTTTGGGGCAGCAGGTGGTTACAACCTGACGGTTGCCGTCGGCGATAATGGCCAGGTGATCGCAAACCGGGAACTCACATTCGTGGGAACGTATTTTGACGCGAAAGACTATCCTGTCGTGAAGCAAGTGTTTTCCGAGATCCAAAAAAGAAACACACACACTCTCGCGCTAATAAAACAGTGATGAAAGGCGTGCTGCTTCCATTACTGTTGCTGTCCACCAACGTGATGGCTTATGCCACGAGTGAGCCTCCGGATTGGGTCCGCCAGGCCGCCCGCCAGGAAGTTCCGAAGTATCCAGTGAAGGTCACCTCCGTTGTTCTCTTTAACGAAGAAACTTTAACGGTTGAGCCGGACGGCCGCCGCGTTATGAGGGAACGGAAGGCGATCAAGATTCTGCAGCGCAGCTCGGATACTCCGGTTGCGACTCGCGTCTACAACGTGAAGAGCGGCACAATCCGCGACTTTCAAGGCTGGCTCGTGGCGCCATCGGGAACGGCACAGGCTTATGAGAAGAATCGCATCCTGGACGTCGCGCTTTCACAGCAGGCTGTTTACGACGAGGCGCGCGTGAAGGTTCTCGAGTCCCGTGACGCGGACGCGGGATCGATTTTCGCCTGGGAGGTCGTCGAGGAAGAAAAGACCGTCTTCACTCAGGCGATCCATGATTTCCAGGACGAAATGCCGGTCCTGGTTTCGCGGTTCGTTCTGACATTGCCCGCGACGTGGGAGGCACAAGGAGTCATCTTCAACTCGGAACACATCGACCCACAGCTATCCGGCAACACCTACATTTGGGAATTACGCAATCTTCCGTGGACCGAGAGAGAAGAGTTCGGCCCGTCGCTGGATGCCTTGTTGCCAAGGCTGGCGGTTTCCTATTACCCGCCTTCCGGCAATCGAGCGGCCTTGCCATCACTCAATAATTGGGCCTCTGTTTCGCGATGGCTTTCGCAGTTGGTCGATTCAGCGGCGGAAGCGACCGATCCCGTTCGGACCAAGGCGGCACAACTGACCGCGAACGCAACCACCGAACTTGAGAAGATCCGGGCGATTGGGAGTTTCGTCCAGCAGACGAACTATGTCGATGTGCAATTGAACCTTACAAAGGGTGGAGGCTACACTCCGCGACGCGCCGATGAGACGCTGGCAAAAAACTATGGCGACTGTAAGGATAAGGCCACGCTGATGCGTGCGCTACTCAAGG
>QHXC01000366.1 GCA_003222815.1 Acidobacteriota bacterium
GTTCGGACTGGGATTCTTGACCAAATAGCCCCACTGGCCGTTATTCCCAACGTTTGCGAAGATCAGTTGCAGGTTGGGATCAAACGAAACGCCTCCCCAGTTTCCGCCGCCGATCGCGCCCGGGAAGGTTAAGG
The DNA here is from genome assembly GCA_003222815.1 of Acidobacteriota bacterium. Lineage (GTDB taxonomy): Bacteria > Acidobacteriota > Terriglobia > 20CM-2-55-15 > 20CM-2-55-15 > 20CM-2-55-15. Next base: position 135 of record QHXC01000366.1, read on the forward strand.
CCGTTCTTCCTGTTTCTTTTGTGACCCATGGCGTGTAGGGTCCCTCACTGAAGACGTTGTTCTTCTCCCAAAGATCCTTGCAGAACTGGGCATGTTCCTTCGTGAGGTCGTACAGATCCTCCTTCTTCATGCTCATGCGTGCGAGCGGTACGGGTTTCACTGGAAACGGCTGTGTGGCAGACGTCTTCTCGCCAGGGACCTCGCTTTGGGGCACGGGCCGCTCCTCCACGCCAAAGACCGGCTTACCCGTGAGGCGGTCATAGATGAAGAGCATTCCCATCTTCGTGTGTTGAACGACGGCGGGAATCCTGCGGCCGTTCTGATCGATGTCGATCAGCGTGGGCTGCGCAGCAAGGTCGTAGTCCCAAATGTCGTGATGCACAAGTTGCTGATACCACTTCAGCTTTCCCGTATTCGCATCCAGTGCCACGATGCAATCCGAGTACAGATTGTCGCCGGCGCGCTCGACGCCCGAATAGTCCGTCCCAGCCTGCGACACCGGCGCGAACACCATTCCGCGCTCTGCATCCACAGACAGGAATCCCCAGACATTCGTACCGCCTGGATCTTTCCAGCTATCACCGGTCCACGTTTCATGTCCGGGATCACCCGGTTGTGCGATCAGCTTGAACGTCCAAACGAGCGCGCCCGTTCGAAGATCCCAGGCTCGAACAACAGGCAGTCCGCCACCGGCTATTGCCAGATTTTTGTAGATTGCGGGTGGTGAGCCCCAACTGGTCTGCATGTCAACTGAACCGTTGGCACCGAACTCCGGCGCCGGTATACCGGTCTTTGCATCCAGCGCGACCATCTTCGTCCCGATATTTGCAAGAATTCGCGGGCCGACCTGCCCGTCACCGGGCCAGTACGAAACTCCACGTCGCGCTGCGCGCTGCGCATCGTATTTCCACAGTTGTTTTCCGGTATCGGCTTCCAAAGCGTAAACGCCGCTGGCGGTCGTGAAATACATCACGTTCGAGACAACGAGGGGTGTGCTGGAGAAAAAGCCGCCGTTGTCACCGGTGTGGAAGGTCCAGGCCCGCTGAAGGTTCGCGACGTTGCTCGTATTGATCTGCTTCAGCGTCGAGTACTTCATTCCTCCAGGATCCTGACCGTAGTACACCCAGTCACTCTGGGCCATTACCAGAAGCGGTACAACAAGCGACCCGAGTGCGTACGAAATGAAGAACCATGTGTGGCGCATTCTCAAACCCTTTCGCGAATGGCCTTCGCGGAACTTGAAGCCTGCCTGCTCTCACGAACCATTTCCACTAGTGCGCGGAGCGCGGCGGTATACGATCTCCAGCCCAGTCCCATTACTTTGCCTTTTGCGGCGGCAGTAATGATCGAGTTCCGATGGATCTGGTCTCTTTGGTCGAGGTTGGACAGATGCACTTCGATGGTCGGAAAGGGAACCGCCCTGATTACGTCGTGAAGCGCCACGCTCGTGAAGCTAAACCCCGCGGGATTGATGACGGCGCCATCAACATCGTCGATGTGCGCCTGGAACGCGTCGACTAGAACGCCTTCATGATTCGATTGTTGGATGATCACCTCGACGCCAAGTTCCGCCGCGACGCCGCGGATCTTTTCGTCGATGAATTCAAGAGTTTCCAGGCCGTAAATGTTCGTTTCACGTCGCCCGAAAAGATTCGTGTTCGGACCGTGCAGGACGAGGAATCGAAGCCGCCCGCCGCCGTTCAAAGATCGTTCATTTCTGTCCATGAGCGGCCATCTTATTAATAGAAGGTGAAATCCCCAACGGTTTAACCGTGCTGTTACGGTGTCACGACAGGACGCTGGGCAAATCTGTTAGAATTGCCAGCCCATGACACCGAAGACGCTCGAATCAGAGCACGCGATTCGTGAACATCTGTCGGCTTTACTGTCCAGCGCCGCATTTTCTCAGGTGGACCGGCTCAAGCGATTTCTCCGTTATGTTGTTGAAGAAACAGTGGCGGGTCGTAGCGAAAACCTCAAGGAATACTCGATCGGCGTGGAAGTTTTCGACCGAGAAGCCTCGTTCGACCCGCGAACGGATCCGATCGTTCGCGTGCAAGCGCGGAGGTTGCGCGCCCGTCTGAGCCGCTATTATGAAGAAGAGGGCCGGCACGAAGAAATGCGCATCGAATTGCCCAAGGGTAGCTATGCGCCCGTCTTTCACCGGCGCGGTGCTCCTTCCCTCAAGCGAACAGTCGCAACAACGCTTGCCAGCCGCAATACGATCACGGTGCTTCCCTTTTCGGATCGCAGCCCGAATGGGAACATGGCCTACTTTTGTGAAGGGATAAGCGAAGAGATCATCAATGCCCTTGCCAAGCTTCAGCAAGTCCGAGTTGTGGCCTCAGCCAAAGGCGTCGAGGTGGGGGCAAGCCAGGCAGCGACGATCGTCGGCGGAAGCGTCCGCAAATCGGGCGAGGAGCTTCGCATTACGGTTCAATTTGTTGATTCTGCGAATGGCTCTTATCTCTGGTCGGAAACGTTTGACCGCACGGCGGGGGACGAGTTCGCCGTACAGGAAGAAATTGCGCGAGCGGTTCTCGAAAAAGTGAAGACGGATTTGATTGGTTCGGATGCGGGATGTCGCTTGCGCCGCCCTGCGAGCGTGTCCGCATACAATCTTTATTTACAAGGACGATACCACTGCAGCCAGCGAACGGACGCCGGGCTCCGCAAAGCGCTCGAATTCTTCGAAAGGGCGATCTCCGAAGATCCTCAGTATGCCGCAGCCTACTCCGGTCTTGCGGACGCCTATTCGCTGTTATCGCACTACGGCGTGTTGCCGCCGGCTGAAGTGTGGACGAAAGCGGCATCGAATGCAGCGTGGGCGGTTTTATTGGACGACGAACTGGCGGAAGGCCACACGTCGCTTGCTCATATCAAGGCCACGCAGGATTGGGACTGGCATGGAGCCGAACACGAGTATCAGCGCGCGATCTCTTTAGATCCGCGATCGGCGACCGCACATCACTGGTATGCCGTTACCTGTCTTGTACAGCTCGGCCGGCTGGACGACGCTCTTGACGAGATGCTTCTGGCACAGACACTTGATCCGGTTTCGCCGATCATCTCGCGCGATACTGCGCGCGTCTTGTTTTACAGACGCGAATTCGAAGCGGCCCTCGAGCAATGCGACCGGACGATCGAACGCGACCCGTACTTCAGCGGCACGTATTGGATGCTGGGACTCGTACAGGAACAGCTGGGAGATCTCGACGAAGCTGCCGCTGCCTTCCAGCGCGGCATTCAGCTTGTTCCCGACAGCCGCATGCTGCGTGGCGCGCTGGGCCGTATCTTCGCACTGAGCCGCAAGACGTCCAAAGCGAAACAGATCATTCGTGAAATCGAGGACTCGTCAGGGCAGCGATACGTATCGCCGTTCGAACCGGCCATGATTTACTTCGCGCTTGGCCATCTTGACCGTGGATTTGATTGCCTCGCCAAAGCTCATGAAGAGCGTTGCTTCGAATTGATAGCGCTGAATATTGATCCGCGCTTTGACAACCTTAGA
>QHXC01000081.1 GCA_003222815.1 Acidobacteriota bacterium
TGCGCCCATTAAGAAAATGCCGCGGAGCCTCCTTAGCGGGCGCAGACGGGGTGGTTGGTTCAAGCCACCGATTATCGGAAGTTGAACGAACCACCCCGGCCGCGCCTTCAAAGGAATGGGACCATTTACTTGATGGCGCGCGGCCACCCCTCCTTTGCCAAGGAGGGGACTTCGCCTTTCCCGCAGGTTGTCCCAGACGCCCGTGTCCAGCGGACGACTTGTGGGTAACGCTCAAGCAGTGATGCAAGGAGGGGAATAGCGCTTGATTCCAATTTTTTCACAGCTTCCCCGTCACCCCTCCTTCGCCAAGCTTCGCCAAGGAGGGGAATTCCGACTCATTCTGTTTTCCTCGTTTGCTGCAAACTGTCGGCGAGATCAGGATGTCTGAATTTAATTTCTCAAATTCGCAATTCGAAATTCGAAATCAATTACTACTCCCTGCTCTTCCCACGGCTCTCAGCAGTTCCGCCATTGTTACCTTGCGGCTGTCGGCTGGATAGTGGACCGGAATAATAGTCTCGACGTCCAGCTTCAGGCGTTGGATGTTATCCAGGAGGTTGAGGTTATTCAGATTAAGCACGGCTGGAGTTGGCGCGTTGGGCTGGGCCGGCGGGTTGAACGAATCCGCTTCGAGGAGAATCTTTTCTTTCGGAAGGTACGCCACGATCAGCCCGTCGTTGTGATAGTTGCCCTGCAAGCGGTGCAGTTCGATAACGTGGTTGCCATCGGTCAGGACTTTCTTATCGGTCATGGTCTCGAACGTGGGCTTCTTCTTCGCTTCGGACAGCTTGTCGGGGGTGAGCGTATGAGGCGCGCTGAAGATCCTTTCGTAGTATGGCTTATTCATTTCATGCGTGATGATGGTCGCGCCCTCCGCGACGAAGGCCCGAAGCCCGCCCGCATGGTCGAAGTGGTGGTGCGTGTTCACCACATACTTGATGGGTTTGTTGGGGATCAACCTCTTCGCTTCGGCGATGATCGCGTTTGCGCGCGCATCGTTCTGGGGTCCTTCGATGACGACGATGTAGTCCTTGAAGTCGACCGCAAGGGCGGCATACGCCGGGAGAATGAGGTAGACACCATCCGCCAGTTTCTGTGATGTCGCGGCCGCGGCCTGGGCGCCACCCCCACCGCCGCCTTGTCCTTGCGGAGGCTGAATATTCGCTGGAGCATTCGGCTTCACATCGATAACGGCGAGGTCCAGGATCGGGTAACCACCTTGTCTCTGCACAATCCTCGTCGGGAATTTCACGCCACCAAAATCTTTGTACTCAGTGTAAACCGCGTCAAAAAGCATGTCGCCGAGCACGTTGTTGTCAATCCAGGTCTCGACCTTTTCCACCATATTCTGGTCATTGATGTACCCGTTGACCTGCGCCTTGTTTTGCCCCATGAACGTCAGGACACTGTATTTCTTTCCACCGACCGTCTGAGATTTGACCGTTGCATTGTTGGCCGTCGCGGCTTTGAGGAAACCATGAGGCGTCATCCAGATTTCCAACTGCTGGACCCAAGGCGTGTTTGAGTTGACGATGATAATTTGGTTCTGAGTTTGTTCACCGATCAGAGGTTGTCCGCCACCACCATACTGTGGGTATTCGCCCTGCACGCGAACCCGGTTGACTTGCGAAGCAGGTGTTTCGAAATTGATCGCGCGGGTATATGTCTTGTCGATGAACTTCGGCCACCCAGCGCTTGGATTCATAGCTTGTCCAATGGCAAAGTCGGCCCCGATGGCGGAATACTCGATCGTTTTCAGATTGTTCGCGCCCATCGCCCTGGACGCGTTACTAATGACGGTTTTGGCGTCTTGCGCCAAGGCTGGCCATGACAGCAATGTCACCAACACGCCAGCAACCAGACATTTCCTAATCATATGGCCTCCAGTAAGTACAGATTGGGGTTTACATTCGTGGTTCGGATCGTGTGTGTTGATACACCATTAGGCCGGATGAATCAAGTCGGCGGGTAGAAAAAAAGCGGGCTAACGGTCAGCGGACCCCCGCCCGCGACTACACGAGGACCAAACGCGGCTGCCACGTAGTCGCGGGCGGCGGTCCGCTGACGTTAGCCCGCGTTCAATTGGATGTTGTCGAAGGCTACCAGCGCCGTCCTCTGCCGGGATGGACATAGTAGGCTCGCGGGTAGCGACCGCCAATGACTGCCGCCGAGACGATTCTTCCCGCTGCGTTGATGGCTGCCGTTCCGAGCACCACGGATGGCGGATACGCTGGTTCAACAATCACCGGATAAGCTGGAGCCGTATACACCACCGCCGGGTACGGCTGTTGATAAATGATCGTTGGCGGTTGCTGATAGATGATGGCCGGCTGCTGCTGTGGAACTGGAACAGGAGCAGCTTGCGCTTGCGCTGGGGGTAGCGCATTCAGCAGCCACACACCGGTGGCTTGGTCGTAGCATGCCCATCCTTGAGACGCGGTATCCACCGTCACATACTGTTGCGGATTCGTACAGGTGAAGCTCTGCATCCCGCCGCCCGGAGCCGGTACATATGCGCCATTGGCGCGCTGACCACCAACAATAATCTGCTGTGGAATCCGGTTTTGGACCGCCTGAGCTTGCGAGAAACCCGCAGAGGCGCAGGCAAATGTGACGAGGAGTACGAAGCCGGTCCACAAGAAAAGCTTACCTTTCATAGGAGCCTCCATTCATAGCTATAGCTCCGTTATACACATTTTTTCAGGGAACTCTTCGTTAAAAAAAGTAACAGCCCGGGCGGCGTACCGGTCAACGTTTCCAGATTGTGCCCGTCTATCGCTCAGTTGATATGAGTTACCGTTTGCTTCTCATTAAAGATCATGCGGACTCCGGGCACACGGAGACCTTCGATCTCATGGTCGTTGATGGTGTGGAACCGCCAATCAATGCTCTGGAACTGTGCGTCGAACTGCGTCGATGCATTGAGGCGCTGCTGAGAAGGGTAGATGGAACAAAACAACAGGAAATCTCATCGTTCGGATTTGGCGGAATGATCGTGAACTTCCGCAAGTCCGAAATCATGAGGAATGAATCGCGAGTCGAACTCTCAGAGCGAGAAAGCCGGCTCCTTCAATATTTTGTCGAGAACCGCGGCAAAATCCTGTCGCGAACCACGTTGTTGCAGCAGGTCTGGGGTTTACATAGAGCCCCGTTGACGCGAACCGTGGATGTACACGTTCTCCGGCTTCGGCAGAAAATCGAGAACGACCCAAAGAGTCCGCGATTTATCATCACCGTGCACGGACTCGGCTACCGGTTTGATGGCTAAGGCAGTCCAAATCATCGATATTTATCTTGGAGGGCTCATATGAAAGGTCGTTTTGAAAATTTACTGGCGGCACTAGCGCTGTCCTCAATGCTGCTTTTGCCGGCATGTTCGAGTTCGGGAGGCGGCGACGCCAAGAAAGTTCAGCCGGATGCAACCGCCGATAGTCTATCCAGGGCCACAGCACCGCCTGAGAAGCACGAAGTGGATGAGTCGAAGAAAACCCCAGCGGCCCAAGAGCCCGCTCCCGCTCCGAAGCCTCGAACAAAAGCCGCACAACGGCCGGTACGATCAGCGCCGCTGCCGCCTGAGGCTCCGAAAGAGCAAGCATCCGCCGCACCGGCGCCGGTCGTTGTGCCCCCACAACCTCCGATCCCCGCGCCAGTGCCAGTGCCGCCTGCGCCTGAGCCGCAGATCGTGCCTGAGCCCGCGCCGCGCCAGATCACGATCCCGTCGGGCACCCTAATCGCAATCCGCATGATCGATTCGGTCGATTCGAGCAGTGACCACGTGGGTCAAACGTTCCACGCGTCCCTGGATGCACCGGTCCTGGTTGACAACCAGGTCGTCGTGCCCAAGAGCGCGGACGTCTACCTCAAACTGACCGAAGTGGAGTCGGCCGGTCGTTTGAAGGGACAAAGTAGGCTGAAGCTGCAACTGGATCGCATCTTTGTCGAGAAGAAAAGTTATGCGGTCGAAAGCAATGTGTATGAAGCTGTCGGTGCCGCACAAGGCGCGAAGACGGGAAAGACTGTCGGGATCGGAGCCGCGATTGGAGCTGCCATCGGCGCTATTGCCGGTGGTAAAAAGGGAGCCGTCATCGGTGCCGGCACCGGTGCGGGCGCCGGCGTCGGCGTTGAAGCCGCAACAAAGGGTGAACAGGTGCGTGTTGATTCCGAGACTCGATTGAATTTCCGCCTCGAGCAACCCCTGGAGGTCACCCTCCAGCCCACACTATCCGCCAGTCCGTCCCAAGCGCGCCCTCTATCCGGTCCGGCAAGGCTTGGGAGTCGTGGCCGGGAGGAGCGTTAGCATGCATCAACCGGGAATTCCGATCGTCTGCGCCTCCTTTCTCGTTGCTACTATTGCCACGGGCGCGCAAGTCAACGACCCGCAAAAAACCGAGAGTCAGGCCCAACTGGTCGCCACAGCGGTGATCACTAAGATCGATTCGAAGAAAAACACCTTGAAGGTGAGGGGTACAGACAACGGACAGGCGGACCGGACGCAGAACCCGCAAGGCACCCGACGCCGTAGCGGTAGCACCAGAGGGGGCGGCGGAATCGGCTTCCCGGGCGGCGGCAGACGCGGTGGCCGATCGCGTGGCGGTGGCGTTGGATTACCTCCTACGACCGGCGGCGGTACTCGGCAAAACAGCGGGCCCGAATACAAAGTTACGATCCGCAACAATACGGTTTTGAAGGACGGTGACAACAAAATCGCATTTGGTGATTTCAGAGTGGGCGACCACATCCTGGTCACTGGAGTTCATAACGGTAGTGCGACTGATCTTGACGCGACCGAGATCGTGAGGAATCCGGCGCGCGATAGATAACTGCGTTCTCAAGAATCGCTGGGGAATGGGCGTAGAATTCTCCTCCTGGGACAGGAGGGTGGCTGCGCCAGTAAGAAAATAAGCGAAGCCGCCTTATGAAGGCGCAGACACGGTGGTCAGTCCAGAGAACGTTTCAAGAATCCATGCCGAAATACGATCCACGCCGCGCTTCCGGACCGTATCGAAAAAAAAGCAAAAACGCCTCAATTGATTGTTTCTGCTGCAACTGTAGGGGCGCTCTATGAGCGCCCGTTGTTCCCGGATTCAACGAAATACGGCGGTCATAGACCGCCCCCTACAGTTCCGAGCTGGCATTCCTCTTCGCGCCGACGATTCGTTGTGCCCCCCACTACCGTCCGCTAAGAGGTGTTGACTTCGGGGCCAGATTCGATGTCAATTAAACGGTCCCGAAACCCAATTTATTGAGGACAAGACGATGGGCAAGAAAAACAAAGATCTTCGCATCAGCCGCAGAAATTTCATCAGGGAAGGCGCCGCCATTGGGGTGGGCTCGACGGCTCTGGTCGGGCTTGCCACACAGGAAGTGAACGCCGCCCAGCGACAGACCAAATGGGATCGTGCGGCGGACGTCGTTATTGTCGGAGCCGGAGCCTCGGGACTCCCGGCAGCCATTATGGCGCGCGAACACGGAGCATCCGTGATCGTGATCGACGAGAACCACGACATCGGTGGACACGCCATGCTAAGCGGAGGAAGGATACCTCTTGGCGGCGGGACCAGCTTGCAGAAGAAGTACGGAATAACGGACTCGGCAGACCAGGTCTACCTGGACCATACGAGCCACAGAAACGCCGAGTTCCGGTACAACGACAGAGAACTCGCCCGTGCCTGGGCTGACGAAAATGCCGCGACGTTTGAATTTCTCATCGAGAACGGGGTCAAGTTCGTCGATCAGACTCCAACCATCGTCAATGGTGGGACTGTTCCCCGACTTTTTGTTGCGCAAGTATTTTCAAGTGACCTGAACGAAACGATAAATGGACGTCCTGGTTCCGGAGTTGTCCGGCCTCTTGAAGCAAGCGCGAGGGCAAAGGGTGTGGAATTCCTTCTGCGGCACAAGATGACGGCCATCATCCGAGAGACGCCTTCCTCGGGAACAGTTCTGGGGATCACGGCAAAGTTCGAAAACAGATCCGTAAATATCCAGGCAAAGAAGGGAGTCATCATCGCCACTGGCGGCCATACCAGCAATGTGGAATTCCGTAGAATGTTCGATCCGCGGCTGACCGAGGAATACCAGACGACTGGTGAGCCCTGGACCAGGCAAACCGCTGACGGAGAAATGCTGGCTATGGCAATTGGGGCGTCGCTGTGGGGCACCGCGAGCCAAAATACCGAAGCAGATCTGGCTATTACAAAAACAAGACATATCGGTTGCCGGTATGGTTACCAGAATTTGAAGTGGGATCCGAAGAGTCCCGTATTCAAACTCGCCGGCGCTTCAGGCCTGACTGTCCGCAGTTTTGCCGACCTCATTCTCGTAAATCAGATGGGGCTGCGATTCTGGAATGAGATGGATGATTCCCATAACTTCCTCAACGCTTGTCTGGGCACGAACGGTAATCTGGGGAGGGAGAAGAAAGCGAATGGAGGCGGACCGATATGGGCAATCTTTGACTCCGACGGCGCGAAGCGTGAGGGCTGGGATCCGAACCCGCCAAACGTGGATACTAACGGCTGGTTCTTCACCGCAGACACGATCGCGGAATTGGCCGGAAAGATCAAAAACCAATATCAACTCCAGCCTATTCCGGCCGCTGCGCTGGAAAACACTGTGGCTAAATACAATTCCTATATCGACCTTGGGAAAGACCCGGACTTCGGAAAGCCCACCCTCATGTTTAAGATCCAAAAACCACCGTTCCATGCTGCCTGGTCCACTCCAATACTTCACGACACGCTCACCGGTCTCAAGATAAACCGGAAGTGTCAGGTGATCGACATGCGTGGCCAGGTCATACCGGGCCTCTATTGTGCAGGCGAGTCCGCAGGCGGATTCGCTCTGCATGGTTTGCCTAGAGTCATTGTGTTCGGCCGTATCGCTGGCCGGGAAGCCGCACTTGCCAAGGTGTGAGAACATCTAGGCGGGACGTTTGACTCGACCGCGGCTGAGAAACAGCCACACCAGCACCCCTGCCAAGGGACAGAGAGCGATGAGCCAGAACGCCTCGGCCCAGCGATGTTGATCGAACAAGCGCCCAATGTTCGGAGATAACAGTGCATTCACGAGTGACCAGGAACCAGAGGCGATGCCTGACATCATCGCGGCCTGTTCGCGCGGATACGCGTAGGAACCTACCTTTAATGCCACCATCTGAAATCCGCCACCGATAAAAGCAGCCCAAGAAATCAGCAAAATGGCGAGTATGACGGAACTGGTCCAGGTTGTTAGGCCGAACGCCAACGCGAAAACCGCAAGAAGAAGAAACATTCCGACGGGGCGCGGGTTGTCCGCCGCAAACCGATCAGCCGCCCATCCCCACAAGAAATAGCCCAGTCCCCAGGCAAGCGGTGGCATCCACAAAATTCCAGCCAAGTTTGCCTGGGAAACACCGAGCCCTCGGCTGAGATACAGAGGAATGATGGTTAGAATCGGTCCTGGAGCAATCGCCGGCAAGGAGTAGCTGAAGACGAGCGCCCAAAACCGGCGCTCCAGCGGGTTCGGCCAAGCCATCTTCTTGGACTTGTGTTCCACTTTCGGCAAATACGGAGGCCGAGCGATGGTCACCCAGATGATTATCCACAAAAGACCCAGGGCTCCAGTCAAGAGAAACGCGGTTCTCCATCCGTATCGCAGTCCAATTGGCACGACGACTAGCGGAGTAACGATCGCGCCAATTGTTCCTCCACTAAAGGAAGTAGCGATTCCACGGGCTCGCCGGTCTGAAGGTAACGACTCTACAGCCGTCCTCAAGCCGCCAGGAAACGTAGCACCCTCTCCCAGACCCAGCAACCCGCGAGCAAACGCAAAGCCAACGAAACCGGACATCCATGCGTGCGACATGCTGGCGGCGCTCCACAGTCCCACGGCGGCCAGCATGCCGATGCGCAAACCGACGAAATCCAGAATCGAACCCCACAACGGATTCGCGAGCGTATACGCGATAAAGAAGAAGAACACCACGTTGCCGTAGTCCTGCGCCGAGAGTCCAGTCTCGCGAAGAATCGTGGGTGAAAGCACGGCCAGGACCTGCCGGTCCACAAAGGACAACCATGAGCAGAGCGCCATTCCCAGGCAGGGAACCCAAACGCGCCAACCCAAAGCAAGAGGGGACGCAGCCGCGGCTGCGGACACTTTCGCATCAGTTGTCATCGACATAGGTGTGCTGCATCCTATCACGGCTAAGACAATTTGGGAAAATGGGGACGTAGCACCCATTTTCCCAATTGCCTGATCGTCAATTCAGGCGCAAAATAAGGCGCAACAGCATTATTAAACACCTCGAAACGAAACCTGGGAGGTCATCACGATGCACAATTTAATGAAAAACCGGGTGCTGGTTGTCACTGCGGTGACTGTCGCTGTCCTCATGATCTCAGTCCCGATGCTCGCGCACCACGGAACGAATATTTCCTATGACAGAACGAAAATGTGGACCAAAAAAGCGGTTGTGACGGAGTTCCGGTATGCGAATCCTCATCCCCAGCTTTTTTTCGATACAACGGACGAGAAGGGCAACGTTGAACATTGGGGCGCCGAGCTTTTGCCAAATCCGGCACAGCTCATCAAGAATGGATGGGGCAAGAAACGCTCCGAGGAAGCGCTGATGCCAGGCACTCGCATCACCGTTACCATCGCCCCCTCCAAAGCCGGGGGAACTGTCGGACTTCTTGTTAAGGCCGTAAATGAGAAAGGCGAAGAATTGGTACCTGCCGGTGGTGGCGGCGGTGGGGCCACGCCCGCCCCATGACTAGCTTCAAGGGCAAACTAGGTAAGGAGTTTCGATATGCGAAATCGGTTCGTGATTTTGATCGTTGCTCTGGTGGCCGTGGTGGTCTTTTCGTTGGTGATTGCCGCGCAGAACAGAGGCGCTCAGGGCGGCCAGCAACAGCAGGGCGCCCAGGGCAATGCTACACCCGACAACCGGCCGTTTAAAGTCCGCGACCTGGCTGGAATCTGGAGTCGCAATTCGGGCGGGTATGGCGGCGGCGGCACGTGCCGCGAGTGCGGCGACCGCGGCTTCGGCAACAACGTTCCTCCGTTTACACCCGAAGGACAGAAGAGATTCGATGCCAACAAGCCGTCTTACGGACGCGCGCTGGGAAGTGAAGATGCCGCTGCACACCCCGAAGAACACATCGGCCGGCGCAGAGCCATTCCTCCAGCAAATGGTACGGACCTATATCAGTACTGCAATCCGCAAGGCGTATCCCGTGCGCTCATTTATCCGGACCCCGTCGAGTTCATTGTGCTCCCCGACAGAATTATCCAGAACTTCCAGTGGACCTACTCGTGGCGCACGATCTGGACGGATGGGCGGCAACTTCCTAAAGAAGTGGACCTGCCACGCTGGTGGGGATACTCGGTTGGCCACTGGGAAGGTGACACATTCGTCGTCGACACGGTCGGTACAGATGACAGGACCTGGGTGGATCATTTTGGATACCCGCACAGCGACCAGATGCACTTACAGGAACGGTACCACCGCATCAGCTATGACACGCTCGAGCTCAACATGTGGATCGACGATCCCAAAATTTATCGAGGGCGTTGGAACGCCGACGTCAAAAGGTTCAAGCTGCTGCCGAAGGACTACATCAAAACCCTTGACGGCTTCACTGGACTCCTCGAAGACCTCTGTGCGCCGGCAGACGAGGTTGACCAGTTCGATAGGCGAATCCGGGATCCTGCGGGCGGTGTGTTCCACGACAAATAGAAAACTGAGCCGCGATTCGAGGAATTTCGGCTCAGTTCTTGATTTTCGAAATTGAAGATTTCATATCAACTTTCTGAGCTGCCGACCAACTCCTCCGTGGAGACGAGAGGCTCGCTGCGCTTGCGGCTTCGGCTTAAACGGTGGTCGAGGCTCCACGGACCACCACCAACTGCGGACATGAGAAGGTAGAGGAAGCAAAAATAGATTGAGGCTTCTCCCACAATCAAGCTTCGCCAAAAACCTCGGGGCGCCCATCGTGCCCAGTACGCAACGGCCATCTGGCCTGAAAGAATGAAGCTGACGGGCCGCGTGAACAGCCCGAGCATCATCAAGAGTCCCCCAGGAAGCTCCAGAAGTCCCGCGAATCCGTGAAGTGTTAAGAATTTGTGATCGATGCGTCCGCCCGGGAAGCCGAAGAGCTTTTCAGTTCCGTGCTGTATATAAAGGAACCCGGCGACCATTCTTAGAACACTCAGCGTGTAGGGCGTCCATTTCGCCGATGCGAAGCCCGAAGGCGTCCGCCTCAACAATCGATCCAGACTCCAGACGCCACCGCCGGCCGCTGACATGAATAGGTAAGCGAAACAATAAAAGACGGCGGCTTCTCCCTCATTCAGGAGCGTCCAAAAGTTGCCGCTCTCGCGAAAGGGTACTGCAAAGTACGCGACGGCCATCATCCCCGAAAGCACGAAAGCGACAGGCCGCGTGAAGAGGCCCAGAATCATCAACAAGCCGCCGGCGAAGGCCATGGGCCCAGCGATTCCATTGAGTGTCAGGAAATTGTGATCCATACCCCCAAACGGAAACCCGAAGAGTCTCTGCATTCCATGCCGTATGAATACGATTCCAACAGCAATTCGCAACGCGCTTAGCAGGTAGGGCGCCCACTTTGCAGCGGCTTTCGATGTATCCATCTTCTCTCCTCTGTCCGGCTGCGCAGTATCACAACGGATGTCGATGTAAATGTCAAGGACACCGCGGCACAGCCGCACAAAGCTTTAGCCGCGAATTGCGCGAATGACGCGAATGGGCCGCACAGAATTCCTGACGTCGCCGTCGCAATAATGGGGGCGGCCCATTCGCGTCATTCGCGCAATTCGCGGCTAAATCGAAGGCTTCTGCCACCCGCCGGTTTTTGCCTCAAGGTACTCGCAAGCGGCCAGGACAACATTTTCGCGCCAGGGTTGGCCCACGACCTGAACCCCGATCGGCAGGCCTTCCGGCGACGTGCCGGCGCGCACGACGGCGGCGGTCCACCCGGTGCTGTTATGGAGGCGGGTGTAATCGCTGCCCGGCTTCACAGGCGGGCTGGGGCTATCGATGGGCTGAGCCGGCTTACCCGCAGCCGGTGACAGAACAATGTCGTAACTCTTCATCCACTGAAGAAGCTTGCTTCGCACCACATCTTGCCGTTCGTGCAAGTCCGCGAACTCCGGCATCGGCAGCGGCTCCTGTGCCCGCTCTTCGAACGAGCCGCTTGACCCTTTGACCTGACCCCTTGCCAACAACGCATCCGACTCGCGCGCCTCGGCGAGCGCGCGCTCGGCGCAAAGCTGAACCACCGCATTGAGTTTGGGATTCACTTTTTCAATCTGCGCCAGATGCGCGCGCACCACTTCAAGCGAAGTCGCCTTCTTGTCGCGGATGGATTGCGCAAGCTTCGTCGCGGAAATGAAAATCAGTTCTGTCGATGTGTCCGTAGATTTCGGAAAAGTCGCCCTTGACTGCTCGGCGCTCCAGACAAACCCAGCGCCGACAGCGCCGATGAATTCCCGGCGCGAGATGGAAGCTGTTCTCGATCGTTGCATAACCACGCCTCTCAATGCACGCCCATACCGTCCGAACAAAAGGAGCCACGTAGCTTGCAAAGCCTGACTGCGCGCCCGCAGCGAGTTGTGGTTGGGTCGACTCGCTTTCGGAGTCCATGGAATTCATCGTTAATTGCGGCGGATTATATCAATGGTGGCGACACGGACCTACGAAGCTTGTTCCAGGACACCTGGATCATTACGTTAGCTGCTATAGTTTTACGAGTCCAAGACTGATTGAAATCGCTTCATCAACCTTGCGCATGACTCTCTCGTCGGCCTTACCCAGTCTCTTCAATAAGCGCTTTCGATCAACCGTGCGGATTTGGTCCAGCCGAACGGTGGAAACAACATCAAGTCCTGTTGTCGAAGGCTGAATTACAACTTCGTTGGGATAAGGAGGAACCCAGACCTTACTGGTGATAGCTGCGACGATTGTGGTCATGCCATATCGATTGGTAACGTCGTTCTGAATCACCAAAGCCGGCCGGGTCTTCTTGATCTCGTGGCCTAACGCCGGGTCGAGCGCCGTGAGGAAGATTTCGCCGCGCTGCGGGAAGTCTTGGCGGCCCGTTCTTCTTGATCGAGTCTCTGCCATGCTTCTTGCTCCACTGGGAACCACTCTTCGGCAATTTCAAGATCCAGCTTGGCGTTGGCCAAGGCGCCCTGCTTGAGGCGTTCCCTAAGATTGGCCGCGCCGTGGGTTTGGACATAGTGCAGCACCGCCTGAGAGATGAAGCGGCTGCGGTCGCCTTTGGCGGCCACTCGGTCAAGAATTTTGAGGGTTGCATCTGGAAGGATGATATTGACGCGTTTGCTCATAAAAGTGTCGTCTGACAATTAATTTTCATTCTACACACATTCAGTGTGTATGTTCAACGCCGCGTGCGTTTATCGAAATCGAGGATGGTCTCACTCAGGGAGGCTCACATGACCCGCCTGTGTCGAACCAGCGCTCGAGTCTGGTTCGCCGCTTTCCCTTCGGCAGAAGAAGAATGCCAAACCGAAGCTCACCGAGAATGATGGGATCGACTGCGATCTCGCTCTCGTTCTCCTGGAGCCACTCGACAGCTCAGAGTCCGGGGCTGATTTTGTGGGCTCACTCAGGACATTCGCATCGACCAAATATGTCAAAGGACATCCGTAGACTCGGATTCAATTGGGACAAAGAACCCTTTCTCGGGACAGGCGAGCAGCCAATCGACCACGCCTTCATTCGATTGAGCCGTGAGCCGTACGAGGCGGTACTCCCCACGGTCGAGGCGTTCGATCTCGAATTCCTGTCCGGCCTCGATGTGGTCTTGCTGCCGGAGTTCGGCTGGTAGGACGGTACCCCTGCTGCTAAGTTTTTCGCCAGGGAATTTCCGCCCGACTATTTTGGCGGAATTTCTGATTTCAGTGGGAAGATTTCAG
>QHXC01000367.1 GCA_003222815.1 Acidobacteriota bacterium
GACCGATTGCGCGCTTCGCGCCGGGTTCACCCCTTGCCCGATTTGGGCAGCGGTTTTGGATTGTTCCAGGAGGCTCTGGATTTTCGCCGCATTGACTCGCCACGGCCGACAAAGGTTCATGAGGCCGGGGGCCTGCTTGCAAAAGGGGAGAAATGAGAAAAGTTTTGCCGATTTTGTTACTGGTGTTCCTGCCCTCCATCGTATTGGGGCAGGGAACGCTTATGGTTTCTTCGATGTTAGGTCCCGTCGAGTGGAGATCGGCCTCCAGCCGATCCTTCGTCCCGCTATCTGCGACCATACCGGCAGTCCAACTCGGTGATCAGGTGAGGACGGGGCCCGGCGGAACGCTGATACTGGAAGTGCCCGACGGCTCTTATATGGTGGTCTCGGAAAACACCACGCTCACCATCGAGGATTCTTGGAGCGGCAACTTCAAAAACCTCGTGAATCTCATGATGGGCAAGGTCCGTTTCTACATCCAACGTCTGGGTGGTAGGCCGAATCCGTATCGTGTGATGACCCCGACGGCTCTGATTGCCGTGCGTGGCACCACGTTCGAAGTCACTATGGATGATGCTCAAACCGCCGAGATTCGCTGCCTGGATGGACGTGTCGCCGTGGAAAGTGTCGGCTTATCGGACCGCGAGGTCATCCTCGAGCCGGGGCGCAAAACTCTGGTTCGTCCGGGCGAGTATCCGCTGCCGCCTGTCGGTAACGATGAGGCGCTGGCACGCAATCGCGTGATTCGCGTGCTGAAGAAGAATGTTCCCGATGCGAACGGGAACGCCGTTCCTACCGCTGAAATTCTTGCACGCGATAACGATCGGCGTAACCGCGCTTCGGATCCGTTGCAGAGCCCGGGATCGCGGACCAGTGACAATGCTGAACGCGCGAAGCCGACCCTCAACTTCCCGAAATAGTGGAAAGACTTATATATTCCCCTCCTGGCACAGTTGAGCGTTACCCACAAGTCGTCCGCTGGACACGGGCGTCTGGGACAACCTGCGGGAAAGGCGAAGTCCCCTCCTTGGCAAAGGAGGGGTGGCCGCGCCATCAAGTAAATGGTCCCATTCCTTTGAAGGCGCGGCCGGGGTGGTTCGTTCAACTTCCGATAATCGGTGGCTTGAACCAACCACCCCGTCTGCGCCCGCTCAGATGAGATGTCTCGAACCGCATTCCAAACACGTTTCGAGGACTGACCATCCCGTCCGCGCCAACTTTGGTGGCCTTCGGCATCATTCTTTTTAAGGTTTGCAAATACAACCGTGTTGTTCCTCAAGCACCACCTCGACACTTTTCTCGCCAATTTCCCCAAAGAACGGCATCTGGCCAGCGATCCTGTACAGTTCGTCCACCGGTATGAAGATCCCCAAGACCGTGAAGTGGTGGGGCTGATTGCATCGGCCTTTGCATACGGCAATGTGAAGATTATTCTAAAAACGGTCGGCAACGTGTTGGACTACCTTGGACCGTCGCCAGCTCAGACGATCGCTTCTTTTGATCCCCGAAAGGACTTCAGGCGCTTGCGTGGCTTTTATCACCGGTTCAACACCAGCCGGGACCTGGCCGGATTGTTTTGGATCATTCGGCGAACCCTGGAGGATTACGGTTCGCTGGAATCCGCCTTCACATCGGCTCTTTCCCCAGCTGACGTTGACGTGACCGGGTCCCTCGATCGTTTTTGCGAAATCCTGCTGGGTTTTGGCCATGAGCAGTTCTATCCCCGGGGAGAACTGAAGAGGCGACTTGGCGTTCGGTTTTTCTTTCCCAGCCCGTCTCAGGGGAGTGCGTGCAAGCGGCTGAACTTATATCTGCGGTGGATGGTGCGTCTGGAAGACGGCATCGACTGTGGAGTCTGGAAGCGAGTCGCGCCCCGCCAACTTGTGATCCCGTTGGACACGCATATTGCGCGCATATCCAGCTACATTGGCTTGACCGGCATGCGGAGCCCCGGCTGGCCGATGGCGCTGGATATCACGCGTAGCTTGCGAAGGCTTCATTTCGATGACCCTCTTCGCTATGATTTTGCTCTCTGCCATCTTGGCATTGCCGGTGACTGTCCCCGAAAACGCGATCTACAAAAATGTGTCCGTTGCCCGATTCTGGCGATCTGCAGACTGTAAGACTGGTGGCACCCTTCAGTCGGACGCAACCACGGAATTCCTAAGCGTACCGATACCTTCGATATCGATCTCGACAACGTCTCCCGGTTTCATAAACACCGGGGGCGTTCTCGCAAATCCGACGCCTCCAGGGGTTCCCGTGGCGATCACATCGCCGACCTCAAGGGTCATCACTTGCGAGATGTAGGAAACCAGATCGGGGACTTTGAAGATCAGATTCCGCGTGTTTGACTTCTGCATGGTTTTTCCATTCAACCGCAGCTCGATTGTCAAGCCA
This sequence comes from Acidobacteriota bacterium, assembly GCA_003222815.1. Lineage (GTDB taxonomy): Bacteria > Acidobacteriota > Terriglobia > 20CM-2-55-15 > 20CM-2-55-15 > 20CM-2-55-15. Next base: position 2,401 of record QHXC01000367.1, read on the forward strand.
TCGGCATCGCCGAGTGTTGCTCGGGTAACGAGGCAGGGGCCCATTGGAGCGAACGTGTCAAATGATTTGGCCCGCAGCCACTGGCCATCAGAGAACTGAAGATCGCGGGCGGATACGTCGTGCACAATCGTATAACCGGCAATGTAGTCGAGCGCCGTTTCAACCGGGACATGGCGCGCGCGCCGGCCGATAACAACGCCGAGCTCGGCTTCATAATCGACTTGCCGGCTCATGGGTGGAATGACGATCGGTTCATCGGGTCCGATAATGGCATTGGCGTACATTCCAAACAAAAGCGGCTGTTTGGGCGGCTGGGCTTTTATTTCCTCGGCATGGTCTTTGTAATTGAGCCCGATGCCAATGAGTTTCTGGGGTCGCGTGATCGGGGCGTGGACGGTGACGTCCGACGCGTTGAAACGGTATCCCTGAATGGGGCTGGACGACCGTTCCAGCTCTCGAAATTGTTCCTCCAGGAGTTTCAAGCCGTCTTTTACTTGCAAGACTTCCTCAATGGTGGAAACGGCGCGCGGAAACTCCAGGAGGTCGTCTTCAATCGCTTTGGTGATGTCAAAGCAAGTATTGCTGAAGGCGCACCCAATGCCCACCACACTCGGGGTACTCTTCCGCGAAAAATTCATGAATTTCACGAATGCCTCCTGTAGAATTCGGCGAAAATTCGCTTCGTTGTCGGATTTAGACTTTTTGGGGACACCATAGGACAATCCGGTATGTCAGACTCAGTCTTACCTGGACGTAAGTGAACTGACGGACTTCATTTGAAAAACATCCAACAGCATGCCATCGGTTGATTTGAAACCAAAGGCTCACGAGATCGACCACCGCAAGGCAATTCTCTCGTTGCGATGGCTGCTGATCATCCTGGCCTCGTATCTTACTCTGTTCAGCTATATTGGAACCGAACAATTTAGCCTGGTGTTCGGTACTGCCATTGCTTTCTCTCTCAGCAATCTCGCGCTCACGTTCATCCCGAAGCGACAGTTTCTCCAAAGAAAAGTTCAGCAGGGAATAGCCTTCCTCGATGTACTGTTTGTTTCCGCGACGTTAAACTTTTTGCGCACTCCGGAAACGTATCTTTATCTGGCATTCCTTGTCGTGTTTCTCCTTGCCATTATGTGGCGCGACCTGCGGCTCGTGCTTTTTTCGCTGTTTGTGGTGAGCCTCCTTTTTGGGCTGTTCAACTACCTGCGGTTGTTTCGAATCGAAGTCGAGTTCAACCTTAACATTGAGCGATTTCTCACACTCGCCCTGTTCTTCATCGTTTCGATTTTTTACGTTTTTCTTTCGGAGCGGTTGACGCAGGATGCGGTGCTGTCGAATACGATCCTGGAGGAAAAGCGGATCGCGGAAGTCATCGTCGAGATCACGCGCGCCCTTTCGTCATCGCTGAACAGTGACGATGTTCTGTTTGCGATTGCTTCGCGCTTGCATGATGTCTTGAGCGCAGAAGAGTGCTGGATCGTTCGTGTTGATCCGAAAACCGTCACGGCTCAGATTATGGTCAAGTCGTCGGACCCGGGTGAGCGGAACGTCGATGTGGACTTGTCGCGGCACCCCGAATTGAAAGAGGCCTACGAGTCTCGAAGGCTATTGTTTATTCCCCAAGCCAAGCCAGTGGGTCTCATCGCTGTTCCCATGGTCGCCCAGGAATCTGTACTCGGCCTCATTTACATTCGAGGAGCACAACTGGGTCCGAGCCTATCGGAATCGAATGCCAGGTTCTTTGAAGTCATGGCCAGCACGGCGGCAAACGCATTGCGCAATGCTCAGCTGTTTGAGGAAGTCGAGCAGCGCGCACGGACAGACTTCTTGACGGGACTGCCCAATCATCGATTTTTCCAAACGACGCTTTCCATAGAGTTGGGCCGGGCTCAGCGGCACAACCATCCTTTGTCGCTGCTCATTATCGATTTGGATTTTCTAAAAGAGGTGAACGACCGCTTCGGTCATCCCAGCGGTGACATGGTCATTCGAGCCATCGCTGAGACGATCCGCAATAACTGCCGCGACATCGATTTTGCCGCCCGTTACGGAGGAGAAGAGTTCACCGTCATCCTCCCGGAA
>QHXC01000445.1 GCA_003222815.1 Acidobacteriota bacterium
ACTGAAGTTGGATTGAGATGGACAAAGCGTCGTTCACTTCTGGCATAATGGAATTCTTCACGTCATGTTTAGTTCGGAAGTCCTCCTGAAAGTCAGCAAAGAGGTTGGCGCGCCAGTTTCGCGTGTGGAGACGACGCTAAGGTTACTGGAGGAAGGGGCGACAGTTCCTTTCATCGCGCGGTATCGGAAGGAAGTCACCGGAAATCTCGACGAAGTCAAAATACGCGACATCGACGAGAAGAGGCACTACTACAAAGATCTCGAAGACCGCCGAAACACCGTCCTTAGTTCCATTGAAAAACAGGGCAAGCTTACCGATGAGTTGAAGGAGAAGATTCTGGCCTGCTTCAACAAGACGGAACTGGAAGATCTCTACCTTCCTTTCAAGCCGAAGCGTAAAACCAAGGCCGGCTTGGCGCTGGACCGTGGGCTGGAACCGCTAGCGCAGTACATGTGGGAACAGTCGGGAAGCGATCCGGCAGGAGTATTCGCCGAGCAGTTCGTCAACGCCGAAAAAGAAATTCCGACGGTCGAAGCGGCGATTGAGGGCGCTCTGCACATTATTGCCGAACGCATTTCAGAGAATCCTGATTTTCGCAAACAGCTTCGAGAACGCATGTTGGCCGAGGGCGTCGTTCGAGCGCGCGTGGTTGAAGGTAAAGAATCCGAAAAGACCAAGTACTCGATGTATTACAGCTTCGAGGAAGTGGTTTCGAAGATCCCGTCACATCGCATGCTCGCCATCCGGCGAGCCACCCGGGAAAATGTCTTAACATTTTCCGTCGATCTCGATTCGGAGAAGTTCATCGCGAGTCTTATCCCGCAGGTCGTCCGTGATCTGCAATCGCAGTTTGCGCCTCTGCTCGAAAGCGCAGTGAGAGACGCGTACGATCGGCTTCTGCAGCCTTCGATCCAAAACGAGGTTCGCTCTTTCTTGCGGGAGCGGGCCGAGTCGGAAGCGATCAAAGTGTTTGAAGAGAACCTCAGAACCTTGCTGTTGGCGCCTCCAGCGGGGCAGATCGGAGTCATTGGCATCGACCCAGGGCAGAGAACAGGGTGCAAAGTCGCCGTCGTCGATGAAACCGGCAAGTTTCTAGAGAACCAGACGATTTATATGACCGAGCCGAAGAAGGATCTCGAAGCGGCGGAGAAGATCCTTCTCGATCTGGTTCAGAAACATAACGTCCGCGGAATTGCGATCGGCAATGGAACGGCATCGCGGGAGACCGAAGGCTTTGTCCGGTCTGTAGTCGAGAAAAACCAAATCGATATTTTCATTGTCGTCGTGAATGAGTCCGGCGCGTCGATTTACTCCGCTTCGAAGCGGGCTCGTGAAGAGTTTCCGAAGCTGGATGTGACGGTCCGGGGGGCGATTTCGATCGCCCGGCGTCTGCAGGACCCGCTGGCCGAGCTGGTCAAGACTGAACCCAAGTCCATTGGAGTCGGCCAATATCAGCATGACGTGGATCAGAGAAAACTCAAACGCAGTCTTGCCGCCGCTGTCGAGTCGTGTGTGAACCGCGTGGGTGTCGATCTCAACACCGCTTCGGCCGACCTTCTTAAGTACGTATCCGGCATCGGTGACAAACTCGCCCAGGGCATCGTGGCGTATCGCGATCAGAATGGATCGTTTCGATCTCGAACGCAGCTTCGCGAAATCGAAGGTTTCGGCGAAAAGACATTTGAGCAGGCGGCGGGTTTTCTGCGAATCAAGAATGGCGACAATCCGCTGGACCGAACTGCCGTGCACCCGGAGTCGTATCCGATCACCGAACGAATGGCAAACTCGCTCGGCGTATCGGTGAGCGAGCTTATCGAAAATCCCGCGCAAATCAGCTCTATCGATTTTCGTGCGTTTGAAAATGAAGCCGGCAAATACACCATTGCGGATATTCGCGAGGAACTGCTCAAACCCGGACGGGATCCCCGCGATAGATTTGTGGTCCCGAAGTTCCGTGAGGATGTCAAAGACATCGCCGACCTCAAGGAAGGCATGGAGCTAGAAGGGACGGTGACGAATGTGACGAATTTCGGCGCGTTTGTCGATCTCGGCGTTCACCAGGACGGGCTCGTGCACATTTCCGAACTATCACACAAATACGTGCAGGATGCCCGACAGGCCGCGAAAGTCGGCCAGGTCGTCAAAGTGAAGGTGATTGGCGTGGATTCAACGATGAAACGAATCAGCCTTTCCATGAAAGCGATCATGCCGAAACCCGAACGCCGGCCTCGGCCGCGGAGGAAACCAAAGGCGGCGGCCGCAACGCCGGCCGAGTTGCCAAAGCCCGCAATCGTGGCCAGCGCCCCATCACCTCCCCCGGCAGGTCAGGACAGGACCTGGCAGCCCAGAACACCCCAACGTCCCCCCCCACCGCGTCAACATCAGGAAAAATTCGGCCGGGCCCGCTGAAACAAAGCAAGCCGCCCGGACGTAATATAGGGGGGTCATTTCCAAACACGTTTCGATGACTGACCACCCCGTCCGCGCCGACTTTGGTGGCCCTCAGCATCGTTCTATTTGATGGCGCGGCCACCCTCCTTTGCAAGCTTGGCAAGGAGGGGAATACGGAAACTTGTTCGACGAGAGTGTATGAACTTCTCCGAAGCCGTCCTCATTGCACTCATGTCGCTTCGTGCGAATCGCATGCGATCCATGTTGACGCTTGTGGGCATCGTCATCGGAGTCATGACGGTGATTACTGTGGTTTCGTTTATCTCAGGGCTAAACGACTACGTAGCTCAGAAAATCTTCAACCTCGGGCCTGACGTTTTTACGGTCACGCGGGTGTCGCAGGTGATTACGTCATTTGACGATTTCATCGAATCTCAGAAGCGCAAGAATTTATATCTGGATGACATGGAAGCCATTCGGCAGACGTGTACGGAGTGCAAGGCGGTTGGCGCTTCGGTCGGCGCGAGGAGCCGGGTGAAATTTGGCCGCAACTACATGGATTCGGGTATCCAAGGTTACACACACGAAGTGCCGAACATCCTTGGAAATGAATTGGCAGCGGGGCGTTACATTACCCAGTACGATGTCGATCACGCTCGCAACGTTTGCGTGGTTGGCGCGGACCTTGTCGATAATTTGTTCCCTTATGTTGATCCCATCGGGAAATCCATAATGATCAACGAGAGGCCGTTTGAGATCGTCGGCATCGGCATCCGGCAGGGTTCCATTCTCGGACAATCTCGCGACAACTGGGCAATGATTCCGATCTCTATCCACCAAAAGATTTGGAGCGCCCGCCGGTCTGTCCAGATCTATGCGAAGGCGCATGACGAAAAAAAGCTGGCGGCCGCTGAGGACCAGGCGCGCCAAACCTTGCGTGCGAGGCGGCATCTTGCCTACAACGCGAAGGATGACTTTTCGATCAATGCGAACGACAATTTCCTTCAAATCTGGGCGAACATCAGCCAGGCCTTCTTCGCTGTGACGATCGGGATTGCGTCAATATCGCTGATCGTCGGCGGCATCGTCGTGATGAACATCATGCTGGTGTCGGTGACCGAACGCACGCGAGAGATAGGTATACGAAAAGCAGCCGGAGCGCGCAGACATGACATTCTGATTCAGTTCCTGGTCGAGTCCGCAACACTCTCGCTCGTGGGCGGGATTATCGGTATTGTTCTTGGATCTTCGATAGCCATCGCCGTGTCGTGGTTGACGCCTTTGCCCGCATCCATCAAATGGTGGGCGGTCACGCTTGGCCTTGTGGTTTCGACGGGTGTGGGCTTGTTCTTCGGTATTTACCCGGCAACGAAGGCCGCGAACCTCGATCCTATTGTGGCGCTGCGACATGAATGAAATCCTTCTGCTTGCTCTCGACTCTTTGCACAAAAACAAGCTCAGATCTTTCCTGACCGTGCTGGGTATCGTGATCGGCGTTGCTACGGTGATTGGAATGTCCTCGATCATCAGCGGCCTGAATGGCAATATCGCCGCGCAAATCGAGCAACTGGGATCCAACCTGATCTTCGTTTCAAGAATGCCGCTGGCCATGGGCGGCCGGATTCCGCCTGAGGTTTTCAATCGGAAGATGTTCACTTTGGAAGACGCGCAGGCTATCGAACAACTCTCTCTTGTAAAAGCAGTCGCTCCCTTTGTGCAATACTACGGGCCCGAAGCTTTTCTCAACTCGATTACTGTTCGGTACCGCGACCGCACGGCCCGGAACACGATTGTTCAAGGCGTTACGCCGCAAGCCGAGATCGTCATGAACCTGCAGCTGACGGCCGGCCGGTGGGTCAACGATGCGGATCACAGCCACAGGTCAAACGTCGTCGTGTTGGGTCATGATACGGCGGAGACCATATTTCCGGCGAACGTCGATCCGATTGATAAGGAAGTGGACATCCAGGGGAACGTTTTCCGCGTCATCGGTGTCATGGCGAAAAGGAAAGACGCGTTGACACCAGGCGCGAATCCGAACGACAACTTGGCTGCGATGCCCGTCGGCACCTTCTGGCGGCTGCACCCGGAACAAAAGGATTTCATGTTTGTCGTAAGTCCTGTCTCTCAGGAAGCCATGCCGCGCACGATGGAACAGATCGAGCAGCTCATGCGCATCCGCCGTGGCGTTCCAGCAAATAAGGACAGCGATTTCGCGATCTCCACGCAGGATACTTTCACCGATTTGTGGAATCAGATTTCGAGCGGCATCTTCACTGTCATGCTTGCCATTTCGGCCATCGCGCTTCTGGTAGGCGGAGTCGGTGTGATGAACATCATGCTGGTTTCCGTCACCGAGCGCACGCGCGAAATCGGCGTGCGCATGGCCGTGGGCGCAACCGAGTCCGACGTCCAAATGCAGTTCCTCAGCGAGGCGACGGTGCTGAGCCTGGTGGGCGGGGTGGGGGGAATCCTCGCCGGAATCGCGGGCTCATACTTGATTTCCAACACGCTGCGCTGGCCCACCTTGATCCAGCCCTTTGCCATCCTTGTGGCCGCGATTTTTTCGGCGGCCGTCGGACTCTTCTTCGGCTTCTACCCCGCGCGCAAAGCGGCGCGACTCGACCCTATCGAAGCCCTGCGCTACGAATAAGCGGCCCCCCGGTCGTGAAAAAACAATGTCTCGTCATATTCCGGATGTGTTATCATATTCCGGGAGAATGATAACATGATTCGAACCCAGGTCAGTCTGGACGAACAGGAGTACAAGCAGGCAAAGAGGGAGGCGGCCGCGCTGGGAATCCCGGTGGCGGAGTACGTCCGCCGCGCGATTCGCCGCGCGCTCCCGCCCTCCCGCCGCCCTCCCTGGATGCGATATGCCGGACTGGTCGAATCGGGCAACCCGCGGTCGAGCCAGACGGTGGATGACGTCGTCTATGGTGGCAAAGACTGAAGCCTACATTGACACCTCGGCCCTGATTGCCTTCCTGGACCGGTCGGACAGCTACCACCCGCTATTTCGGAGATTGTTTTCCAGCCCGCCCCGTCTGGTCACCTCGGCGCTGGTCATCGCCGAAGGCCACGGCTGGTTCCTGCGGCGGTACGACCGGAACAGAGCTGTCCAGTTTCTCAACTTCATTGACGAGCTCTCAGTCCTTGCCATCCAAAGTTTTGACCGAGACGAATTGGCCAAGACCAGCCGGCTAATTAAAAAATTCGGCGACCAGTCGCTGACGCTGGCCGATGCTCACGGGCTGGTCATCATGCACCAGCGCCGAATCTCCACTTGCTGGTCGGCCGACCGCCATTTGGGACTCACCGGCGCGAGCCTGATTGTGTCCGCTGCGAATCTCTAGCGCGGAGTTGTGTTGCAACTCCGCGGCTCCTACAATGGGCTGCTGACAAATCCCGGGGGCCCGGCGCACGCGGGGTCCCCGCTACGTGCAGGGCTAGGAGTCAGGAAGTTCTAAACGGAGGCGATCCCCGTGAAGGCGACAATGCTTGCTAAA
>QHXC01000446.1 GCA_003222815.1 Acidobacteriota bacterium
AACCACCCCGAAGCTGTGAATTAATTGTGATAAGGCGTTATTCCCCTCCTTGCACTACCGCAAGGAGGCGTGGCTGCGTCATCAAAGAAAATTTGGCGAAGCCACCGAAGCAGACGCAGCCGGGGTGGTTTTCCTTTTGGATTCATCGGAAAACCACCCCGGCCTCGCGATAAGCGGATGCTTCGCGATATTTTCTGAATCGCTCGGCCACCCCTCCTTGCAGTGATGCGCAGTGATGCAAGGAGGGAATAGCGCTTGATTCCAATTTTTTCACAGCTTCCCCGTCCGCGCCTTTCATTGGAACGGGAATTTTTCTTGATGGCGCGTCGACCCCTCCTTTGCCAAGGAGAGGAGTCTGCTCCGCCCAAGCGTTCAGCAAGATTAAATGCGTATACTTCACAGGGCTTTAGCGCAGTTCGGGGAACACATCGCCGGCTGTGGGTAACGATGAGCCATAATGCAGTGCCCACGCTTCCATGTATTTGTAACCCGAGCCGGTGTTGTAAATGAGAATTCGGTCGCTCATACTCAGGAATCCAGACTGTCTCAGCTTCTTCAACGCTGCGATGCAGGCGCCGCCTTCAGGCGCCACAAACAGTCCCTCCCGGGTGGCGAGTTCCTCACAGGCATCCATCATTTCGATATCGGATACGGCGACCGCCGTGCCACTGCTTTCGCGCACGGCCCGCAATGTTAGAAAATCGCCAAGCGCCTTCGGGACACGCAGACCGCTGGCGATGGTGGCCGCCCCCTGCCAGAACTCGCTGAATTCCGCGTTTTGCTGGAAGGCGCGCACGATGGGCTGACAACCTTCGGCTTGAACCGATATCATCTTCGGACGCTTTGCCCCGATCCATCCGAGTTGCTCGAGTTCCGCAAACGCCTTCCACATGCCGATCATTCCCACGCCGCCCCCAGTCGGATAAAAGATGGCGTCCGGCAACGTCCAGCCGAATTGTTCGGCGGCTTCGAGGCCCATCGTCTTTTTGCCCTCGATGCGGTAAGGCTCTTTCAGAGTCGAGATATCGAACCAGTTTTCGCTGGCCTTGCCATCGGCGACGCGTTTGCCACAGTCGGTGATCAGGCCGTCGATGAGCGTAACGTTAGCCCCAAATGATTTGGCCTCCAGGAAATTGGCCAGCGGTACATCTCTCGGCATGAAGACGTAAGCATCAATGCCGGCCACGGCCGCATAAGCTGCAAGCGCTCCTCCCGCATTCCCTGCGGTCGGAATGGCCACTTTCCTGATACCAAGCTCCCGGCACATCGAGATTGCGCAGGAGAGGCCCCGGGCTTTGAACGTGCCGGTAGGATTGACACCCTCGTCTTTGAGCCACAGGTCATCACACTCGACTCGCTCGGCAAGCCGCTCCAGCCTGTGTAAAGGAGTGAAGCCCTCCTGTAGCGAGACAATGTCGTTCGTGAGACGAACCGGCAGCAACGGAGCGTATCTCCACATCGACCGGGGCGCGTTCTGGAGTGAATCGCGATCCCAATTTTGCCTGAGCCTTTTGATGTCGTAGCGGACCAGCAGAGGCCAACCGGCCGCACTCAGGTCGTGGATTTGCCCAGCCTCGAATCTCTCGCCCGTCCGGCTACATTCCAGGTGACTCACCGCCGATGCAGTTGATATATCCTTGGACTGCATTTCATCTCGCATGTGCAGCAATTATAAATAAATTTTCGACAATTGAGGTACGCAGTGCGGACCGATGGTTTAACCTGAGATGTTTCGAAACGCATTCCAAATGAAATCCATGTCCCAGATCTTCGTCGCGATCTGCACTATGGCTCTTGCGGCAGCAGGATGTCATCCCGCGAGTTATGCCGCAGACGACAAATCCAAAGTACACGTCGGCATCGTTTTTGATATTGGTGGTAAGGACGACCGGTCATTCAATGCCGCGGCCTGGGAAGGTGTGAAACGAGCCGCGCGAGATTTTCCTATAGTGCTCCGTGATGTCGAGCCGGGCGACCCCACTTCGATCGAACCAGCGATGCGCGCGTTTGCCGAACGGGGCTATGACCTCATCATCGGTGTTGGTTTCTCGCAGACACCGATCATCGAGACCGTTGCGAAGGATTATCCCAGCATCAGCTTCGTCATCGTCGACGGCGTGAGCCAGTTGCCGAACGTGGCTTCGCTGATCTTCAGGGAGCATGAAGGCGCGTATCTGGTCGGCATGATCGCGGCGATGACGTCGAAGACCGGCACACTCGGATTCCTCGGGGGCATGGACATTCCTTTGATTCACAAGTTCGAGGTCGGCTACGAAGAAGGCGCACACGCGGTCAATCCGGAAGTTAACGTCGTTCCGAACTACATCGGCGTGACGGACACCGCATGGAACGATCCGGTCAAGGGAAAAGAACTCGCGCGGACGCAAATCGAGAGGGGCGCCGATATCATCTTCGCCGCGGCCGGCAACTCGGGACTCGGCGCTTTCGACGCCGTCGAGCAATACGGGAAAGACGATCAGGGCCGTGCGCAAAAGCTGGTGATCGGTGTCGACTCGAATCAGAACTGGGTCAAGCCGGGATTCGTTCTCACCAGCATGGTCAAACGCGTCGACAACGCGGTCTACCAGATCGTCAAGGACCGCGTTGCTAACCAATTCGCCGGCGGCATCCACGTTTACGGTCTGGAGAATGAGGGAATCGGCTACGCGGTAGATGAGTACAACAAGGATTTGATTCCGCCCGCCACGATTCGCGCCGTCGATCAGGCCAGGAAGAAGATCATCGACGGACAGATCAAAGTCACCAACGCGATGGAGAAATAGCCGCGAGATGCTCGAGTTGCGAAACATTACGAAGCGCTTCGGCAACGTGCTGGCAAATGACCGCGTGAGCATCCAGGTTCGGACTGGAACGATTCACGCCATCGTGGGCGAGAATGGCGCAGGCAAATCCACAGCCATGCGCATCGCGTACGGTTTCTACACTGCAGATGGAGGCGAAATCCTGGTAGACGGCAAAGTGCAGGCTCTGAACGCGCCGCACGACGCCATCGCTCTCGGCATTGGCATGGTGCATCAGCATTTCATGCTGGTCGAACCTATGACCGTTGCGGAAAACATCGTGCTTGGGGCCGAACCCGGCACGATCGCCTCTCTCGATTTGAGCGGAGCAGAAAAAGAAATCCGTGCGCTCTCGGGAGAGTTTCATCTGGCCATCGATCCACGTGCGACAGTGGAGAACCTGTCGGTCGGCCAACAACAGCGCGTTGAATTGCTGAAGGCTCTGTACCGGCAGGCTCACATTCTGATTCTGGATGAGCCGACGGCTGTGCTGACGCCGCAGGAAGTGGAAGAGTTTTTTCGCATCTTGCGCCGCATGCGCTCGCAGGGAAAGACCGTCGTCATCATCACCCACAAGCTGGACGAAGTGCTCGCGGTCTCCGACGACGTGACCGTAATGCGCGATGGCCGTGTTGTCGGCCAGCGGAAGACGACGGACACCAATGCTGCCGAGCTGGCGCGGCTCATGGTTGGACGTGACGTGCTGCTGCGGGTCGAAAAGACCCCGGGCACGCCGGGCGCTCCAGTCTTGTGTGTCCGCAATCTTTCGATGATTGCGCGCGATGGTATACGCCGGCTGGAAGGAGTGTCACTCG
>QHXC01000447.1 GCA_003222815.1 Acidobacteriota bacterium
TTGACGGCAGTACTCCTGATTTTGACCAGGATTTCGTCGGGTGCAATCGTCGGCATCGGTACATCGCTGAACACCAAATCTCCACCGTATTCCAACAATCTGACAGCTTTCATGCGAACTCTCCTTAAGTCTGCGCCAATGGCGCCACGCGCGCGCCTCAGAATTCAGCACATTCCAGTCGCCTTCACTTCATCTCCTTGATCGACCGTCATAGCGGCCGTAAGCCACGAATACGGCGAGAAGGCCCACAATGAAGGGTATGAATGCCGGCCCGATTTGGCCGCCCATCAGCGTCACGACGGTCGCACCAATCATGATGATCACCAACCCTGCAGCTGCCAACGGAGTCAGACCTGGGCGGATGCGGAGGAGACGAGGAAGAATCAGTCCAATGGCTCCAAGTATCTCGGTGACTCCAATGAAACGCAGGAACCAACCCGGCAGTGCAACGGAATTCGGTGGTACCATCGACGCGAGCACGTCGTCCGATACGAGGAGCTTCATTCCGCCGGCGGACAGGAAGATAAGTGCAAGCAAACCCTGGACAGTCCACAGCGCATAGTTCATTTGTCTCGACGGAAAAGAACCTTCGCGGACGTTTTCATTGAGTGCTTCAATATTCATGCAGCCTCCTTTGTGCTTAGTTAAGTAACAAGTGAATGCACTTCTTAGTTGGGCGCAGTCTCGCCGTTCTCACGCTCGTATGTCGCCCGCGCATAGACTCTTCTTCAGTCCGTTTCCGTCCCAGAGCATTTGTCTCGCGACACCCAATTGCGTATGTAAGCCGGGCAGTTTCTCAGCTTTGTTCCTTTTGTCTCCACAGTAGACAGAAGCCTGATTGCATCGCGACCTATCAGGGTGACTTCTGTCAGATCTATCGCCAGGATGCTTTTTGCCCTTTCTTCTTTCTCGATCAATTCGCGCAGAATCTCGACATCGGCGCTGTCGATGCGTCCGCTTATGTGCAAGACCACGAATCCATTCGGAGTGACAACTCGCTCAAATTTGCAGGTCATAAGAGGCGCGCCGCGTGAGTACTTCAGGCAAACTTTGTTCCAGCCCTAACCTGCTGAAAGAAACGCAAAGGCGGCCGGTGCGACTGGCGAAAGAGGTGGAGGTGGTGAAAAATCTGGTGATTCTGGTGACGCCGATGCCCTGAACTCGCGAAACGAAAGTCGCGAAATAGCGAGGTGAGTCCGAAAAACTGGTGACTATGCGGGTCAAATCGTTGAGTCTCCGTCTACCACGTTTGGAAAGACGTTTGCATGGCCCACGGCCGTGCGCAGATTTGCAAATGAAATCCAACGCGATGCCTGGGCTGTAATACTGGCGGGCGGTGACGGAACTCGTCTGCAGAAACTGACTTCTAAAATTGCAGGTGACTCGAGACCGAAACAGTTCTGCCGGATTTTCGGAAATAAGAGTCTGCTCAGTCATACGCGCGAACGTCTGCGACCGGTATTTCGCGAGAGTCGAACCATGTTCGTCGTGACGAAAGCGCACGAGGAATTTTATAACGACGAGCTTTCCGACGCGCCGGGATCCAATCTGGTTGTGCAGCCGGCCAATCGTGGAACCGGAGTGGCTATTGCTACTGCTGTACTGCAGATCTTGCAACACGATCCAGACGGCATCGTTGCTTTCTTTCCATCCGACCACTATTTCGCAGATGATGCGGGGTTTCAAGCGACAGTCGGATCGGCGATCACACTGGCGACACATCAACGCTCGCAGCTCACATCGCGGCATTGATCTGTGGCGCGGAATTCCTGGAGGACCGTGGCGATAAATCGACTGCTGAATTTGTTCGGGATTACGCAGACTTCCTCGAGACGCATATCGAACGCTGGACCGTTACGACTCAGGGAACCTTGGTTCCTGAAATAAAGCGTCACTATATCCGTATCAATCCCGGGCTCATCCACCAATGTGTCGACGAAGATCCAAATTGCGGCACGCTAACTCTGTCCAACCAGCCTCCGGGGAGTCGTTCCGACTATCCGGCCAACATAATCGTCGATGCGGGCTTTCTGGAACTGGTCCGATTCGGAATTCGTGGTCCCAACGATCCGATTATCCAGGACTCGCTGCAGGTTGTCGATGCGGTGCTCAAGGTAGACACGCCCGCAGGGCCGGTGTGGCGTCGATACAATCACGATGGTTTCGGACAGCACCAGGACGGGACCTCCTATAACGGATGGGGTATCGGACCGGCGTGGCCAATGCTGACGGCTGAGCGCGGCATTTACGAGCTTGCTGCCGGTCACGATCCGGAACCTTATATTCGGGCACTCGAAAATTTTGCAGGCGGCATTGGCCTGATACCAGAACAGGTGTGGGATGCGCCGGATCTTCCCGAGCGCCATTTTGTGTTTGGCGGAGAGACGGGCGCCGCGATGCCTTTGGTGTGGGCCCAGGCGGAGTACATCAAGTTGTGCCGCTCGGCGGCCGACGGCAAAAACTCCGAGTTGATTGAACCCGTCTATGACCGGTACGTTCGAGACCATCGAGAACGCCCGGCGATCGAAATATGGAAATCGAACCGGCAGATCGCCACAGTCTCCAGCGGCACACGTCTGCGGATTCAAGCCGGCTCTCCATTTCTGCTCCATTGGACGGCGGATGAATGGACGCATTATTCAGACACGCATTCAAACCGCACGAGTCTGGATATCGAGTTCGTTGATCTGCCGGTACCGGAAAAACCAGACACGATCCGTTTTACGTTCTTATGGCTCACAGAAAATCGATGGGAAGGCAAGGACTACGAAATTAAGGTGCACAGCCGGGAGGCGTCAAATGCAACTGGGAATGGTGGGGCTAGGCAGGATGGGAGCAAGCATGGTCAGACGCCTGCTCAGAAACGGCCACGAGTGCACCGTGTTCGACGTGTCACCAAAAGCAGCAACTGAGCTGTTGCAGGATGGAGCCAAAGGGGCAGGCTCGGTGCGCGATTTGGTCGGAGCACTCGACAAGCCACGGCTTGTATGGCTGATGGTCCCGGCTGCCGCCGTTGACAACACGATTGCCGATATCGCGTCCTACATGGAGCCCGGCAACATTCTCGTCGATGGAGGCAACTCCTACTATGTCGACGATCTACGGCGATCGAAGGAGTTGCAGCCCAAGAGAATTCATTATGTGGACGTCGGAACCAGCGGCGGTGTCAAGGGACTGGAGCGCGGATATTGCCTGATGATTGGCGGTGAGTCCAGTATTGTCGAGTATCTCAAGCCCATCTTTTCAGCTCTCGCTCCGGAGCACGGCTATTTGCACTGTGGACCCAGCGGCGCTGGACATTTCGTGAAGATGGTGCACAACGGAATCGAGTACGGAATCATGGCCGCCTATGCAGAAGGGTTGAACATTCTGCAATCTGCGAACATCGGTAGGGGGAAAACGGGAATCGATGCGGAAACGGCTCCACTGCGAAATCCAGAACACTATCAATACGATTTCAATATTCCCGAGATCACCGAAGTCTGGCGGCGCGGTAGCGTGATTTCGTCCTGGCTGCTGGATCTGACGGCTGCCGC
>QHXC01000448.1 GCA_003222815.1 Acidobacteriota bacterium
AATCAGAGCTGAGATGGCGTCTGGTTCGTCAAGACCCGTATCGGAATTGATGGCTGGACCGCTGAGATTGCGATCCCGTTCCGCACGCTGAAGTTTGCCCGCACCCCTGTACAAACGTGGGGTATCAACTTCCAGCGAACAATTCGCAGGCGTAACGAAGAAAGTCTATGGGCCCCGGTTCCGCGAATTTATACCGTACAGCGAATATCGCTGGCCGGTACGCTCGAGGGACTGGAAGGAATCGAGCCGGGTTCGAATATCAAGATCAAGCCCTACATCGTTTCGAGCTTTGGCCAAAACGGCGTCACACGATCTCACAATTACAATACCGACGGGGGCGTCGACGTCAAGTACGGGATCACGCCGGGCCTTACATGGGACTTCACCTACAACACAGACTTCTCGCAGGTGGAAGCCGACGAGCAGCAGATCAACCTGAGCCGCTACAGCCTTCTCTTTCCCGAGAAGAGAGATTTCTTCCTGGAGAATTCAGGCATATTTCAGTTCGGTGTCCCCAATTCTACTCTCAACACAGGCACCACGGGCCAGAGCATCTTCACATTATTAAATCCACGGCCAAACGCCATTCGAAACGATCTGATGCAGTTTTTCAGCCGGACCATTGGCCTGTCTGATTCCGGTGATGCGATACCGATCCTGGGCGGTTCACGGCTTACCGGCAGCGTGGGGCGCTATCAGGTGGGATTTCTTGATATTCAGCAACGACAATTAGGTTCCACACACGCGACGAACTATTTTGTTGGCCGTGTGCGCCGGAATGTTCTTGCGAACTCTGATATCGGAGTCATGGTGACGAATAAAGAAGTGAGCAATTCCTCACTGTACAATCGCACCGTCGGAACTGATGCGAATTTCAGATTTGGTCAATCGGTAACCCTAAACGGGTTTTTGGCGAAAGCATCCACGCCCGGGCTTTCAGGCAAAGATCTGGCGGCGCGGTTAGCGATGCAATACCAGGACAAGGTGTGGCAACTCAGCGGTACTTATACTGTCATCCAGAGGAACTATCACAATGAAATGGGCTTCATACCACGCGTGGGCATTCAACGTTTTGCGAGTATCGCGGCCTACACGTGGCGTCCCCGGCGATGGCGCAGTTTGATCCGCGACATGCGTCCTCACTGGCAAGTCGATTATGTTCTCGACGCAACCAGCCGCATACAGACCAAGTACGGCGACTTCCATCAACAGATTGATTTTCAAAATGGGGCGGAAATCGAAATGGGAAGAAACCCATCGTACGAATATCTTGCGCAACCATTCAAGATCTCGGGTATTGCAGTGACACCGCGGGATTACAAATTCAATGAGTATTTCATTTTGGGGAATACGGATTTGAGCCGGCGCCTTTCGGCAAATGGGCGATTTTCGACGGGCAGGTTTTACTCCGGCTACAAGCATTCTTATCTTGGGGGCGCGGCCTTCCGCTTCAATTACAAGCTCACGACATCCGTTCAGTACACGCGGAACAACATCAGGCTGGCCGAAGGACGTGTTATGCAGAATCTGCTTGCCGCCCGCGTGAACTATGGATTTACAACGACTATGTTTTTGAACGCTTTGATTCAGTACAACAGCGACACGAGGCAATGGAGTTCGAACGTTCGCTTTAACATCATCCACCGTCCCCTGAGCGATATCTTCGTTGTCTACAACGAACGTCGCGATTCGATCACCGGCAGTCTCGTCGATCGTGCATTGATCGCGAAGATGACTTACATGATTTCACGGTAACCGAAGGCGCTTCATTAGCCGTCAGCGTTTGGGAACGTATATCCCGTCGCCTTCGGGCTGACTTAAAACCAAACGCGTCACGGCGCCGTTGGCGTCGAGGACGAACTCCGCGGCGGCGCCTGTCGAGTCAAACTTCGTCTCCGATCGCGGAATTAGAGGAATAGCATTGATGTATAGTTGGCCGTTCACGAGCGTGACATTTTGGGTCACACCCATGAAGGCTGGTACATTTCGCGACCCTTCACGAAACTCATACCTTCCGACGTACTTTGCGAGAACGGCCGGGCTGAGTTGCACATCTGCCTTCCCAGTTCCCACCATGTGAATCCTATCGATATTGCCTTCATTGCAGACATTCTCGAGCATGTCCGTATCCGCTGCGTAGTTCATCGCCAGCGACAGGCTTAAGGGTTTGGTCAATGTCTCGGGATCGTCGTAAGTGATCTGAAACTGCATGTGTCCGAAATCGACACGCCGGAATCTCTCGGTTACGCGCAGCTTTTCGGAATGAGGATGGCCTACCCTGTCGAGCCAAGTCCGGTCATTGAATCCCGCCGATTCGACCACCAGCGTGTCGCCCTCCCAGTGGCCGACCGAATATCCTAACCACGTCGGGTTCGGATCTTTCGGCAGCTTCCGTCCATCCACATAGATCTGCCGGTAGCGCCCGGTGCCGCTCTCATAAAGCAGCGCCACCATCGTGGGAGTCTGAATGATCCGGTACATCGCATTAAGGATTTCCGAAGGCCCGGTAGGCAGGCAGTTCGTAACGGGATCGTCCCGGTGGAAGTCCTTGATGCGCTCCATCAAGACGGCTTGCGCTGCGGGCCGGAAGATGGCTTCATCCTTCAGATCTTGTATGAGGTCAAAGCGGTAGGGGTTTATTTCGGGCTGCCAGATGCCGGACAAATCCGGCTTGCCCTCAGGCGTCCGCGGCTCGTGAGCCGTCAGGTTCGGTTTACCGTCGGCGGTCCGGGGAATCCCCGGCGTCGGAAAGTCGAGCCACTGAGCGTACAGCGAAACGGGGAGAAGCAATAACGCCGCGGTGATCGCGATTCTCTGCATGAGGACTCCCTCCCTCGGCCGAATGTGCTGACAGTCTGTGTATTATCGTACCGGCACATATTATACAGCCGCTCACATCGGGTCAGCCCAGACGCCCTGGCGGCGGCTACTTCACGACAGTTGGGGAAACAGAACGTGCCGAGCCGATGGTTCACTTCGTCCCGCGCGCTTCAACTGGCCCGAAGTCGGGCGGCGGACGACGATGCCGCGTCGCCGCCTCATATGCCGACGCGATCCGGAAGAGGAGGGGCTCGCCGAACGGCCGTGCTATGAAATCGACACCCACCGGCAGACTCGCCGGCACCGGCCCGATCAGGCGCGTGCCGCCGCTGCCGTCGGCAACGCGGTCCCATACCGCCGTCGTCAAGCCGGCAGGGACCGTGATCGCCGTGAAGCCCTGTTGCCCGATGAGCGACCAGCCGATTGGCGTGCGGCCGTTGACTGTCGGTTCGCGCGGCGACGTGAGCTTGCGCGGCGGAACCGTCGACATCGGCGACATGAGCGCATCGAGCTTCTGATCCTGCATGCACTGCAGCAGCATCGTCTGCACGGCGAAGCGCCCCTGCAGCCGCACAGAACTATCGAGCACAGTGGCGTTCTCATCGCGCTCCCGCGCCTGCTTGCGGTCGGGGAAGTTCGAATCCGTATAGAAGCGCGACTTCGCGATCAGATCGGCGTTGCTCTTGATGTTCGAGTCGCCGCGCTCCCTCAGGTAGCGGTTGATCTCGAACTTGCCCTCGCCCGACGGATTGAGGCCTCCCGCGTTGAGCGTGCGCAGCGACAGCACCTCGAAGCGAGGCAGTCCTTGAACAGCTCCTTCTCGGGTCCCGGATCGACGATCGTGGCGCCAAGCTTTCGAACGTCGTCGATCGCGCGCTCGATGATGTCGATGCTTTCCTCGTCGGCCTTCGCGAAGAGCTTTTTGCTCATATATTCGCGCAGCACGCCGATGCGCACCCCCTCAAGCCGTTGGGCCGTCGCATAGCTGGCGTACGATTGCGCGGGCTTGCGCCCGATGCTGAAGACAGTCATCTCGTCCTTCGGGTCGTAGCCGGCAATCACATCGAGTATGCGCGCAACATCCTGCACCGTGCGGCACATCGGTCCGACGCGCATGTTGAGGCCCGCGCCGATCATTCCGTCGGTGCTGACGAGCTCTTTCGTCGGCGCGAGCCCAACGAGGCTGTTCACCGCCGAGGGCCAGCGCACCGAGACGACTGTTTCCTCACCGATCGCGCACGTCACAAGATTCGCGGCCACCGACGATCCCGATCCCGAGCTCGACATGCCCGGTTCGCGCTCGGTGTCGTACGGATTGCAGAACGTGCCACCGAATGAGCTGCGCGCGCCGTCGACGGCGTACTCCGCGAGGTTCGCCTTCGCCAGAATGATCGCTCCCGCCTGCCTCAACCGTTTCACGAATGTCGCATCGTCCGGCGGACGATCGTTCGCGTAGTCGGCGTCGCCGCCGGATGTGGTCCGCATGTCGAACGTGTCGTACTGGTCCTTGACCGCCATCACGACGCCATGCAGCGGGCCGACCAGGCGTCCGGTGCGCGCGAACGCGCGGTCCTGCGCTGTCGCCACCTCGAGCGCGTCGGGCATGTTCGACGAATCGTCTTTCGGATCCGTGAGGCTGCGCGCCTTGCGCGCGTCGAAGCCCCATTTCACCCTCTTGGCGGGCCGGAGATTGAGCGTCGACAGG